>SZPB01000222.1 GCA_030263535.1 Cytophagia bacterium CHB2 | reverse complement strand
ATTTCTGTCGCGCTTGTACAAAAAACGCGAGATGCTCGGGATTCTTGTAGTCGGGATACGTCCAGGGATTGCTCTGGAACGTGCCGTCTTTCATATAAAGCTGCACATCGGCATAGATGCCGCGCCCGAGATAAATGCGGTGCGCAAAATTTTTCGTCGTTGCCAACACCAGTTTGGGCAGTTCGAGATAACCCGGATCAAAATTGATCTGCCGCTTGCCAGCGAGACTATATTTCTCTTCCAAAGCAATGCTTTTGAGTTTCCACTCCGGCAGTGAAGCCGGATCGATCAAAACATTCAGCACCAAAAAAACTTTGCGCAGATTCGGCCCCATCTCCTCGCGGTAGTAGTCGCTAAAATCGAACGGAAACGCGCTGCTGCACAGCCAGACGTCGCCAAAATTTTCCTGCACCAGGGCGATGATTTCCTGGTCTGAAAATTTCGGCGCATACAGCGCGGCCATGAACAGCGCTGCCGGCGCCGGCGGTTTGAGCGATCCCATTATGAAACGAACGCCAACACGATAAACAACGCCAATACCAAAACAAAATGCAAAACATACGCGGGATAGATCGACTCTGATTTCACCACGATCAACCCCGCCGCCAAGCCCCACAAAAATGCCAGCAACGAACCAAAGGCTTGCGAGGGAAAGCCGAAATGATAATGCATCACGGCAAAGACAAAGGCTTGCGTTGCCACGGCAAGGCCGGGTTTCAATTGCGTGCGTGCAAACGACAAAATCATGCTGCGAAAAATCGTCTCTTCCATCAAAGTGCTGAATGTAGCGTAACCCAGAGCTACCACGATTATCACATCCAACGGCCACTGCCGCGGCGTGGGATTTTTGCCGATAAGCTCCGGCCGCCAGAAATAAATCGCCAGAATCAGCGCGGATAATGCGATTCCAATGATGGCTGCGGGCCGCGTCCAATTTTTGGTTTTCCCCGGCGCAAAATAGAGTTGCGACCACTGCTTTCCGCTCAGGAAAAAAAGTCCCAGCAATCCTGTTAAAATAAAAATATTGGAGTAGGGATAAGCAACGGCGAAGTATTCGTTATTGATGGCGTATGAAAGGCCGCAATAAGCGAACAAAACTTGCGCCACCGGGGTTGCGCTTCGCCAGGACGGCAGGACATAACTCAATAGCGCCATCACACCAAGCCCGAGCGTGGCCCATAGGCGTTGCTCCAAAACAAAAAAAACAAAAACCGCCGCCAGCGAAACAACACAAATCAAAAAACTTTTTGCCGAAGTTTCGGAAACTCCGGTCACGGGCAACGCCGCCTTAACCTCGATCAACACCTCGCGATCATCGCGCGAGATTTCGGCGAGAGTGCCATTGACATTTTCAACGGCGTTGTGCTCGGGATTGGGCATATGCTAAAAGAACCGTTTCCTGAAAAACCATTTTAGAATTGAACGGCAAAAATAACCTATCCTCTCATATAAAAGCAAGTGGAAAATCGGCCTGGCGGGCGCGGAATTCCAGCAAATTATGCCCGAGTTGACCGATCACCCACGCGGCGCAGCGTGACGCGAATCGCGCGCTTTTCTCCACGTCATTCGTTTTGATCCACGCCGCCAAGAATGCGCCATGAAAAACGTCGCCGGCGTTGGTGGCATCGACTAATTTTTGCGCAGGCATTGCAGGAACACGGATATTATTATCCCCGGCGAGAAACAAGCTGCCCTCCCGCCCCAACGTAATGCCGGCAAGCCCGATGCCATGATCGGCCAGGGTACGAAGCATTTGTGGCGGCGTCAGTGACGAGTCGAGTTGACGCATGACATCATCCGATACGATCACGATATCACAGCCGCTTACGATTTTTTGCCAGTGCGGGCGCAAGCTGCCCATGTCCAAAAACAGTTGCGCGCCTTGTGCCCGCGCGACTTTTTTGAGCGCTTGCGTGAAGGCGAGATCACGGCCGTCAATATAAAACCAATCTGCGCGCGGTAACTTTGATTGAATGCTTTCAAACGCATGCAATGGCGATGCCGGGCGATCGTGCAGCAAAACTGTACGCTCCCCGCTGCCCGCGTCAACCAAAATGATTGCTTCCGGAACCGGCACGCCAGCATGCGCCGGATCAGCAATAACATATGACATCCCAAGTTGGTCAAAATACGTTTGAATCGTCGCAGTGTGATGATTGCGAGAAATCGGCAAGCCCCAATGCACACGCATGCCCAGCGCGGCCATGGTCATGAGTCCGACAGCAACCGGCCCGCCCGGCTGTTCCACCCAGAGTTTTGTGGTGAGTTTTTGGTTGGGTTGCGGAAATTGGTCGAAAACGAGAAGGCGATCAAACGTGAGCAGGCCGAAGCCGAGGCAATGAATTGTGGACATAAAAACGTCGTGCGGCGATTCAGAAATATTGGAGCAAACTTAACTCCTTACACTTTACACGAGGGCAGTTTAATGTGTAAAGTGTAAGGTGTAATTGCGGCTAGGCGTTCGCTATCCTTTCTTCCCGTACAACGCCTCCATCAGCGCATCGCTGATCCCCATAGTGCTGAAGCCGCCGTCATTGAAGAGGTTTTGCATGGTAACTTTGCGCGTCAAGTCCGAGAGCAGGGACACGACGTAATCCGCGCAATCTTGGGCAGTGGCATTGCCCAGCGGGGAAAGCTTTTCGGCAAAATCATACAACGCATCAAAACCGTCAATGCCGCTGCCGGCCGTGGTTTTGGTGGGACTCTGCGAAACCGTGTTCACGCGAATGCCGCGTTTGCCGAGCCGCGAGCCGAAGCTGCGCGCGATGCTTTCGAGCAGCGCTTTGGCATCGCCCATGTCGGAATAACTCGAAAACGTGCGTTGCGCGCCCCTCGGCTTTCAACGCTTGCGCGATGATGCGATGCAGGGACATGGCCGAGACATCGAGCGTCTTGTGGAAAAATTCATAATTCAAATCATGATAGGGCCTGTCTTTCCGCACGTTTTGCGACATGCCGATGGAATGCACGATGAAGTCGATCTTGCCGACTTTGTCGAGCAACTCTTTGAACGCAGCTTCGATATCTTCGCTGGAGCTGGCATCGCACGCGATCAACGGCGCATCGCCGCACTGCTTTCCCAACTCGGCAATCGTGCCCATGCGAAACGCCACTTTGACGTTCGACAGCGCGAAACGCGCGCCTTCGCGGTAGGCCGCCAGCGCGATGTGCCACGCAATGCTCTTGTCATCCAGCGGTCCGAAGATGATGCCCTTTTTGCCTTGCAGGAGGTTATAGCTTTTTTGACTCATGTTGCCCTTCTTTCGAGGTTTGAGGTTGATTGCGCTGATCAAACACAAATAACTGAATCAGGAAACATCTTGTATTCGGTTTTGCCAATAGTCGGGTTTGCGGTGAAGATGCATAATCGCAAGTATGAATATCCGATCATTTTCCACAAAATAAATCACGCCGTAGGGAAATCGCCGAACCAGGCAGCGTCGTACATTACCGCGAATCACCCTCCAGCTCAGTGGATTCGCTCGTATATGTTCGAGAGCAGATTCAACCGCATCAAGAAACAACATACCTAACCCCACACGGCTATTCTCATAATATCCCGCCGCATCTCGCAGTTCAGTTTTAGCTTCTGGATGAAAAATAAGCGCTGCCATCACTGAAGTTGCTTTCGAATTTCGGCAAACACTTCATCCGCTGCAATGCCGGAGACTTTCCCGGACTTCAACTCTTGGCGTCTTCTCTCTGCCTCTAGTATCCAGGCGTCCTCAACATCAGACAGTTCATTTTCATCCAAGCTTTGCAACAGCCGTTCAGCCAAAACTGCTCTAGCTGAAGACGGCAAAGCCAACGCTTCTTGTGTGATGAGATCCAAGTCAAATGTCATAGGATGATTTCCTTTCACATTTTCCGGAACACCAGACAATTCCTTATCAAATCTCTCATTATGATAAAAATGTTTACTCCGCAAACATTTCCTGCAAAACGGCCAAGACTTTATTTTGTGTTCTTTTTTCGATTCTGCCCAACAGCTTCACCAGGCGCGTTTTATCGACCGTGCGGATTTGATCGAGAACGACCTGGCCCTCTTTTCCCTGAAATCGACAAGCAACCCGGGTGGGATAATTTCGTCCCTGCGTGGTCAGTGGGGCGACGATGACGGTTCCGATGTGGCGATTCATCTCGTCCGGCGAGATGACGAGGCTGGGCCGCGTTTTCTGGATTTCTTTGCCGACCGTTGGATCGAGATTGACGAGATAAACGTCGAAACGTTTGATCGCCATCTACCAACTCCACTCCTTATCATCCCAACTGCTTTGATAAGGTAATTCATTTTTGTCGAGTAATTCATCGTCGCCGTTATTAGCCATTGCTTGAAATCTGTTCTCCCAATCGCAGCGAGGCTTATGAGCAGTTCGAATGATGATTTGCCGGTCTTTTACCTCAAGCTCGACTTCATCAGTAAGTCCGCTTTGTTCCAGCAGGACTTTGGGGATGCGAATTCCCTGGGAATTACCCACTTGCACGATTCTTGTTTTCATGGATACAATGTAATTACGTTGTTGGCGAAACGCAATATCATTCTTCCACACGCTTCAATCAGACGTTGTCAAGCTCAAACATATCTGAGCCCTGGCCATTTTACCGATTGCAGACTCCGCCCCTTTGGCGCGCCTTTGCCGCCCCTTTCGCCCCTTTATCGTCCTTTCAGCTTGTAATACGTGCCCTTGCCGGTCGAACCAACTCTCTCGAAGATATTTTTCTCTTCAAGCTCGCGCAGATCATCCGAAGCTGTACGTTTTTTCACCCCTACCAATTCTTGATATTCTTGATTGGTGATCTTGCGTTTCCTTTTGACAAACGCAACCGCTTGCAGTTGGCGATCATTGAGATCCTGTTCCATCAAAATATCTTCGGTGAAGCGATCTTTGCGTAGACTCAAAATCAGGCCTTGCTGCTCGCGCCACTCGGGTTCCGGCAATCCGAGCTTTTTGCATTCTTCGATAATGCGATTAGTGCCGCTGCCCCACTTTTCAACGAGTCCTGCATCATAAAAAATCGAGCCGATCAATTTGTTGCGCAGCACCGACTGATGCCTTTTACGGAGATCATCCAGATGAAGATTTTGCGGCAAACTGCCGGGATTCCAGATCATCAACTGATCGTCATAGATGCGAATTTGCGTAGCCATCGGCGCAGCGTAATCGCGATGGCAAATGGCGTTGATCAATCCCTCGCGCAGCGCGGGCAAGGGATAATCCCAAACCTCTTCGCGCTGCAAATGCCCGCCGATCACCAGCTTCACGGTGAGGTGTTTTTGAATGAAAGCAAAGGCCTGCTCGATTTGTTCGAACAGCGTGCCGGTGATTTCCTGTTCGTCAACGATTACGGTTTCACTTTTGAAACGCCCGGCTTTGATACGCGCATGCGAGACGAATGCCTGGGGATTCTTGCCAAAGAGCAACAGCGCTGCTATGGTGATTTTGCCGTGTTGCAGCAACGCCATTTTTTCGAGATTCTCCGCCAGCGGCGCACTCGTTTCAAGATTGCGGCGGCGTTTCTGCATCGTCAATTCAACGAAGCGTTTAACTTTATCAGCGTCGATGTCTTCGAGGCGCGCTTCCTCGCGGACCATGGCATCCCAACTGCGGCCCAGGCTTTGAAAATGCAATTGCGCAATTTCCGTAAGGGAAAGCAAAACGTTTGTGCTTCCGGCACGTCGGTAGCATTTGCCCGCAATCATCACCGGTTTGAGCGGCGCTTCCGCCACGTGCAACAGCGCAATCGTCTTCCCCTCGGTTTCATGAATTTCATAATCCGGAATGATTGCCGGTTGAATCGTTTCGCCGAGGCGCTGAATAAACTGTATGATGTTCTGTGTTTCAAGATTATTTTCAATCAGACTGCCATTTGCTGAAACGCCGAGCAAAATATGGCCGCCCTCGGTGTTGGCGAGAGCACAAACAGTTTTAATGCATTCATCGTCGCCGTGCGCACAACGGGCAAGATGTGAAGACTCCGGGGAATTCAGGAGATCAACGAGTATCATGGTATCAAAATGGCGATAGTGCCTAACACGAGATCGTGTGTAAAGTGTAACGTGCTCAGGCAATCTAGCTGTCTTTTGGATTCCAGCTTGCCTGGTTTAGGCCTTTGCTTTCTGGAGGCGCGCTAATTCTTCACGCAACCGAGTCAATTCATCTTGAAGGGCTGCGTTTCTGGCCTCTGCCGCTTGCCGCGCCCGCAATTCACGTGCTGCCGCTGCCTCCGCTGCGCGGCGATCGGCCTCGGCTTCTTGGTGGGTGCGCAGGCGCTCGCCGGTTTTGGCATGTTGCAAACGCAACCAGCCATTCTCCAAAATCAAATCAAGGCCTAATACTTCGCTATGCAGGCGAGAACCCATCATCGGCATGAAATCACCGTTTTCCAGGCGGAAACCGCGCAGTTGGCCGTTGAGCGCTTCACCGGTGGGATCGAATAAAAAATATTCGCGCACGCCCATGCTGGCATAGATCACGCGTTTATTGCCGAGATCTTCCACCTTCGTGGAAGTCGACATCAGCTCGACAACCAAATCAGGCGCTTTGCCCTCCGCTTCCAACTTGTAATAGCGCCGCAATTTCTTCTCGATGCCGCGCACAACCATGATGTCCGGCGAAATAGACTGTCGTTCACCAGCGTCGTCGAGATAATGCAAAAAAATATTACCGGTCACGTAAACGCGCGGATCGTCGCGAAAATATTCGGTGAGCGCATCCAGCAGTGCTATCATTTGTTCGCGATGCACGTCGGTTTCAGCCATAGGCTTGCCATCCGATTCAGGCAGGTGTTCCGGCAACGGCGGGCGTTGCACCGCAGCCGAGTACGCGGGTGCGGCAGAGGAATCTTTTATCTTCAACATGATCTCACTCTCCATACAGACGCGACAAAAATAGCGAACCCGAAACGCAATGTCAATCCGTTATTTCGTTTCCTCAAACCGGCAGGCATCGGGATCAGCCCTTTTAGAATACTTTTTATTGCAAGCGTTTGATGATGTGCCAGCCGTATTTGCTTTTTTCGGGATCGTATGCCGCCATGCCAATTTCGCCGACCTGGAGTTGAAAAGCAACATCGCCGAAACCGGTGACCATCATACGTCGATCGTATTCACCCTCGGTTGTCGCAACGCCGGCGTTGGCAAGCTTGTAGCGCCCGGGATAAGCATCGTTCGAATATTGCCGCACCAAAGCATCGAAATCAGCGCCCTGTTTGGCTTGCTCAAAAACTTGTTTCGCCAAGGCTTCTGCTTCGCTTTGCGGGCGATTGAGGCTTTGCCCGGGCAATGAGCCGTAAAAGCCGATCAAGATATGCTGCACTTCGATATGATCTGCCTCCGTTTTTTTCACGCTCTTCTCCTCTTGATTTGGGCTGCATGCAAGCAACAACGCCATTATCAGAACTGAAGTTGATTTTAAACGCATAACCATCTCTCCTCGAGTATACAATTTCAAAAAACTTGGCAATCGTTTTGCTTTTTTATTTCTCACGCTTATTGAACATATACAACAACGGCCGCCACACGCGCCGTGACCAGGCGCGCTCGGAATGCTCCGCCTGCTGGTCTTGAAACCAATAGAGATCCTCGCCCAGCCTGAAGCCTTTTCGCTTGAGCGCATGCAGCATCTGATCGCATCCGGCTTGCAGCACGCTGTCCAGCGCGACTCCGCCGTTGTCGAGATAAAGCCGGAGGTCTTTTGCTGGCCCCTCATCTTTCTCGACCAACTTCACCGCTGAACCAAACGGCGGAATGAACGCAGGCGACAGGCACGCCGCTTGCGAAAAAACTTCGGGATGATGCCAGGCCAGCAGAAATGAAATCAAACCGCCCATGGAAGAACCCATGACCGCGGTGTTTTGGCGCTCCGGTTGCGTGCGGTAGGTCGCATCGATAAACGGTTTCAGTTTCTCAATGAGAAATTTCATATAAGCTCTGCCCTTCTCGGTGTCGGAATATTCAGCCCTGCGATCATCGCTATTATTCACGCCCACGATGATGATCTCTTCCATTTCGCCGGTGCGCATCAGACTATCGGCGACCTCATCAACCTGCCAATCAACGCCGAGAAATGAAGTTCTCGGATCAAACACGTTCTGACCGTCGTGCATGTAGAGCACAGGATAGCGTTTCTCCGGCGCGTCTGCATAGCTCGGCGGCAGCCAGACAATAATATCACGCGGACGAATGCCGTCGCCCTGCATTTGACGATGATAGGCTACCGTACCGGTAATTTGGCCTTCGACCGCATGCTTGAAATCCTTCCAATTCGCGACTTCGATGGTCACTGTGGTATCGTGGGTGACTTCCAAAATCGCATTTGGCAGCACAATGCCTTCGGCATTCACCGCTTCATTTTGCCAGGAGCCGCGCGTGATTTTGTATTCCAACCGCACGCCGGCATGAAATTCGAAAGTTCGATTCCAACTGCTATCGGTTTGTTGTGCGAGCCTGACGGTATCCGGCCGCCACAAGCCGAGTTGCGGATGATTTCCGGCAATATAAACTGCCGCGGAGTCCGGCATCACTTGCGCAATAACGCGAAATGTCACGCGCTTTTGCAAGCGCGATTCTGGTGAATTGCAAGCCAGCAGCAAGCCGCATAGTGCCAGAAGGATTTTAAGGCGGGGTTGAAACATGAATGGTCAGAAGATGATTATTTGAGAATAACGGATAACACTTTTGGTGAAGTAAAGCCCTCTCCAAATATTCGATTCTGCTTCGACCGATTTTGACAACTTTGCCCATACGCGCTCTTTTGGTTTTCAGTAAATCCATCTGACAACACTTCCGGAGCAAGACCGGGATTTCCGCATGTTGATCGTCACGCAGCGCAAAATAAAGAATGCAATACTCGGGGTGGCAATAGCGGCGGCTCCAAAAGCCGCCATCGATCGTGATGAAAGTGGGTTGCTTGATTTGTTGAAGGAGAGTGCCGATACGATCGTCCTTGATCACTTCGGCCGGGCGCAACTCGTCAATACGCTTAACAGATGCCCACCGGCGAATCGGAAAAACAACCCGGTCAAAGGGCAATTGTTCGTCAATAACGAACTGACTCACGCGGCCTTCTTTCGGGCGGGATAATTTTTGTTGACAAGCCGGGCGGCAAAACGAATGGCCTCTTCCACAGCGGGCCGATGCAGGCGCGGCCAGTTTTTCAAAACGGCATCGATAGAATCACCCAAGGCCAGATACGTCAAAACGGTTTCAACCGGAATGCGGGTACCTTTGAAGATGAGTTTGCCATGGCAGACTTCGGGATCAACAACCAAATATTTGCCGATCTCTTCGTACGTTTTTTCATCAATTTTCATTCTGTCTATTCCATAAATTTTTCAGGCTCCTGGAATTTTTACAAGATAAGCATAGGATCAAATGCAAGCAAGATTCAAATTTGGGCCAAATGAAGTTTGCCGATTTGAACAGATGATATCCCGTAGCATGCCGTCATTTCTTATTTGATCCGCTTCAAACCTTCACCCTCTCCAGCGCATCCAGCATCAAATGCAGCAATTCATCCGGACGATTGGTGATGCCGAAAGCGTAAGGCGGCACGCCTTTTTCGGGAGAAAGCGTTCCGATATAAAAAATGAACGGCACACGCTTTTCGGCTTTGCTGTATTCTTGCAGGAATTTGAGGCCGGCGGTATTGTCATCGCCGCGCGCGATATCCGAGAGAATAAGATGGTAGTCGCCGCCGCGCAGGAGTTTCTTGGCTTCCGCGTCATCCCGGGCAAGATCGATATCGACCTGCAAGCGCTCCAGCATCTTGCGCTCGTTGCGCAGGCTGTCGAGATTGTCGTCAATCCACAAAACCCGAACGTCCTGAAACAGAGGCAAATGCCGCTTGACGCGGTCGAGCACACGCTTCTCATCTTCATCTGGAATCGTCACCTGCCATTGCTCGGATTTCTCCGCCAGTGCAATGGCCTTGGTGATCGAATTTTTCACGAACGAAAACTCTACGCCCATGGCCTTGAAGCCGCTCAAATTGGGCAAAAGCTCGTGCCGGATTGGTTTATAGAATAGCAGAACAACCACAAACGCGAGCAGAAACCAAAGTATTGCTGGCAGGTTTTTGATAAGCTCAAGCAACAGTTTGTCAGTGAGAACAGCAGTACTGTCTGCCATGAACGACTCCGTTATAATTTGCAGACCAGATATCCCGCGCCCGCGCCCAAGCCGAAATAGGCGACCTTGCCCAGGAACTTCGGCAAGAAGGCCGACGGCGGTTTCGGCACTTCGACGGTTTTACTGATGGGGGGAATGTAAACATTCACGTCTTTGAACGCGCCGGTGGGATGCAAGGGCCAGTTGAATTGCGCATAGCGCGCGGAGATGCGTACCTGAGACGTGTCGCCTTCCGGATAACTGAAATTATGCTTGAAATGCGCGCTGAATTCCTGGCCCGGCGCTTCGGGAACGCAGGGGCAATCGACTGCGACTTCGACCGTGTCGATGCGCGATTCTCCCGGCACGGGCCGCGGCACACGCACGATCACGCGATTGTTGAGTTTCAAGGAATCGATGAAGGCTTCATATTCGGCCGCGCTTTCAAATACGCGAGAAAGGCCGGCTAACCGCGTTTCAAATTTCGCGGTGGCAAGCGAATCGACCACGGATTGCGCCGGCGGCAGCGTGACCGTGACTTTATCGCGCGGCCACAACCAGACGGCCAGCAATGCGCCGATCAATGCGGCAGCCAGATAGGACAAGATTGTTTTGAGCATGGCGGATCTCCTAAAAGCGGTTGATCAAGAAAGTGATGAAAAAAGTTTTCAGTTTTGCGCGCCTGAAGGCGCAACTACAAACGGGGTGTTCTGAATCGGATACTTGCGCCAATCCTTATAATCAAAATGCCACCATTCGAATTCATAGACTTTGAAGCCTTGCGCTTCCATCGCGTCGCGCAACAACTCACGCAGCCAGCGTTGCTCGCTGCTGCCGCCGGGATAATCCGGATACGCACGCTCCGAGAATTCGTCATAGCCGCTGACCATCTCCACCGGCTTTCCGCTTTTCAAATCGTAGAGGGTCAGATCAACCGCGCAACCGCGATTGTGGCGCGAGCCTTGCGAAGGATCCGCCACAAAAATTTTCATGTCCTGCGGCGTGGCTTCCCAAAACATTTTGGTGACGGACCAGGGCCGGTAAGCATCGTGAATCAATAAACCATACCCTATCTCTCGCAAGCTTTGATGCGCACGTAATAATGCTTCAGCAGCCGGTCGCTGCAGCATCGCCATCGCTTGCTCGTAAAAAACTTCGCCCATAAAATTATTCGTGGTGGCGTAACGAATATCAAACTTAATGGTAGGATCGAGCGTGGCAAGTTCAACCAAATCCGGCGAGCGGAAATCGCCCTGCTCTTGCGGCGGTTGACTTGTCAAGGCCAGCGCATGCAATTCGTGCATCGGTTTGATGGGATTGATGCGAAAAGTATTGCCGGCTTCAGCGCCCACCTTCCGGCGTTTGAAGACGACGCTCGCTGCTTCGACTTGCGTGGCGCGGCCATTCGCAGCGCGCGTGAAAATCAGCTTTTCACCGTGATACAAGCCATAATTGGGAAAAGCAAACGTGTCTGCTGCCATTTCTTGCAACGGATAGGAAAAGAACCACTCGATCAATGCGTGCAGCGTGCCATTGCGTTCATGAATGAAAAGGACGTTGTGATCCCAGCCATATTCGCCGATCAAACCTGACCATCGATCCGGCGCAGATGCTGGCTTGTGCGGCGCAACGCGCAGAAAAATCCTTTCCCCGACAAGCAGAGAATCGCGGCCGCGGGGCAAAAGCTTGGTGCCATAAATAATACGGCCATCCGCGATCAGGGTATCACCCAGCGACCGTAGCGGCGTGCAAATACTGCCCAGCCACATCAACAGTTGGCCGTTGCGTTCCACCAATTCAAGATTGGCATCGCCGCTGACGAATTTACCTTCGAGCTGGCGCGCGCGCAGGGAGTCGACCGGCGCTGTTAATCGCATCTGCGGCAACGCGCGCTGCTCACGTTTTGCCAACATGAGTTTGAGGGCGTGCTCGGCAATACGCTCGACCACAATATTGGCGCAGTCCATCGACGTAACGGCAATGACGCCAAGCTTTTCATCGGGCAAAGCGCTGATCTGCGTGGCGAATCCATACATTGCGCCGCCGTGACCGATGCTGCGGCGGCCTTCGATCTCGCCAATGGCGAAACCAATACCAAAGCCTTGCTTCTGGCCCGGCTGCGCGAATTGCGGCGTCCACATTAATTCGAGCGTTTCAGGCTTGAGAATTTGTTTATCGCCATTTTTTCCGCGATTGAACAACACCTTCATGAATTGCCCCAAGTCTGCCACGGTCGAATACATGTTGGCCGCCGGCGCCATGCCAAGTTGCAAGTCCGGAGCAACGAATTGGCGGTGATCATAACCCCACATGTATGCCTTTGCCAGATTCTTGCTGATCTCGACATCCGGCACAAATGAGCTATGCTGCAAGCCCATGGGCAGCAACACCATACGTTTAAGATAATCAGCAAACGGCTCACGCCGCAACTGTTCGAGTACGTAACCAACAGTCGCGATGCCGGCATTCGAGTATTTTATGCGTGTTTCGGGCGCATAGACCAGCGCTGTGTTGTTCAGACTCTTCACTGTTGCCGGAAGCGTTGGCTGGGTATCATCAAAATAATTTCCAACCGGCGGCTCGCGCACCAGGCCGGCGCGATGTGACATGAGCTGCCGCAGAGTGATGGTTTTGCCAAAGGGATTCTTCGGTTGAAATTCGGGCAAGAATTTGGTGATCGGTGCATCAAGCGGTAATGCGCCGCTTTCGACGAGCTGCATGATGCCGAGGTCCGTGAATAATTTTGACAACGACCCAACACGATAAACGGTTGCAGCAGTCGCGGGAATCCTTTGCTCAGGATCCGCGAAGCCAAAGCCTTGCGCCCAAACAATCTCCTGCCCGTCCACCAGCGCAATCGAGAGCGCCGGCAGAAGTTTGTCAGCCATCTCGTGCTGAATGACGCGCTGCAATTCGGCAGTAACGCCAACATAATCGGCGCGGGCATTGAGATTTTCAGTTGTGGGTAGAGGATTAAAATTGATAAGCAACAACAAGGCGGGAATGCTGCACAAGCGGAGAAGCGCTGGTCGAATCGTCATTCTAGTTTCCTTCCTCTCAGACATTAGAATACGATGTTTGATAGCAAACTAACAATGGGCGTCACAAAAGCAAGTTTTTTGTTGTGACGCAGCATTCGTCTTCAGAAAACGACAAAGGGGCGTCCAGATTTTCAAATATAATATCGCAAGAAGGCCGAACGCCGGAACATGCACACGCACCCAAAAATTCCATCGACCGCAACAATCTTTGATTGGCGCTGAAACACTTGACATTTGAAAAGCGATTCATATTTTCTGTTCGACTGATTCTAACAGATCCAATCTAATACCCGTGTGAAGGAATGAGCTTATGAAAAGAGTCCTGCTTTTTTTCTGTTTTTCACTTGGGGTTTCATGCGCGCCCTCCGAGCGTGACTTGCAAACACAAGCCCAGGCTTTTCTGGACGAATACACTGTGAAATTCAAAGCGCTATATTACCTCTCGGCGCTGGCGGAATGGGCCTCGAACACGAACATCGTCGAAGGCGACACCACCAATGCG
>SZPB01000221.1 GCA_030263535.1 Cytophagia bacterium CHB2 | reverse complement strand
AACACGATGAGGCAAATCCGGCGCGCCGGGGTTTTCCGCGGAAAAGCTATTGGCAAATTTCTGAATGACGCCCAACATGGCGCCGCCAACACGCAGCGTATCAAATTTGAAACCGGTGAGCTTGAGATCAATCGTGGTTTGCTGCGCATTCGCTTGCACGAGTTTCGCATCCGGTTCGGCGGCCCGGGATAACGCGGCAATTAACAACAAAAGGAGAACGCGTACGACGTGTGTTTTCATAACCGATCGGAGTTAAGAATTATAGATATTGGCTTCGACAAGCTCAGCCACCGCAGGCTTCGACAAGCTCAGCCACCGCAGGCTTCGACAAGCTCAGCCACCGTAGGCATCAATACACTCAGGCAGCGCAGGTGTTATTGAGGGCGCAGATGGCATTGGCTTAGGAACGCCATTTAAATAACTTACTCATTTGGGGAACCGCTAATAAACGCGAATATTCGCTAATTTTAAAATTCTCGTTTATTGGCGTGCATTCGCGGTTTGAGATTTGGGCATGTTATTTAATCGACAATCCTTATTAAGCGCTTTCTTCGGCATTGTGTCGCTGCCTTATGGCAAAAATCATTGCTATAATAATGAAGCTATAACCCGCAATCAATGGCCAGCGAACCGGTTGCACTTTTAGGAATTCGTAAAGAATCCCGCCAAGGCTGATGGCAATATACAAAAAGCGCAATAAAATTTTCCCGGTTAACCTGTTTCGCCAATAGTCGAGCATGCAAGCACTTGAAATCGTAGTAAATAAACAAATTCCTATCTTGAATTGTTCCCGGGGCAATATAACCAATTCAAAGGAACTTCAGCAAGGGAAAGTTCCGGCGCCCCAAAGTCGGACACACGGCTTTCTGGATGCCATAAAGTGAGTTTTTTGGCTTCAAAGTCAGGCGACTGAGGTCGATGTCTGAGCTTGATCGCGGGCAAATCTTTGAGTTTAGCCGCTGCTCGATATATTCCGACCAGCGATGCCCTTGCTTCATGCGGCTGCAAAGAAATTTGGGTTACTGAGAAAAGATCAATCGTCTACCTTTTCAAACTCTACCTTCACTGAAGATCTAAATAATCTGCTTGTGATTCTTTTTCTTCAGTTTCTTTAAACCGCTCATCAACGCGAATGGCCGCTAATGCTTTTTATTTCGCGATGATTCGCGTCTATTCGCGGTTGGAGATTAAGAAAGTTATTTAATCGTCGATCCGTCTTCATTTTTGAAACCGCGAATGAACACGAATCTTCGCCAATTTTAAAATACGTGTTTATTCGTCCCTATTCGCGTTGAGACTTATTATAGAGAGAATCTCCAAAAACATCCGCTATGGTGTAAATATGATCCCTCGCAGTAATCTGGCAGCACAGATGCGCTTAGCTCCCCCATAACCGAGGCAAAAATCTTTGCGCACAAGTTATCCACATTTGCTAACCCCAGAGAAGCGGTCAAAAACGAGTCAATTACTGTCTGTGGAAAAAATTTTTAATCGAAATCGAGGCTGAAATACTTTAGATTGTGTGTCGCGGCATTAATACCACTACACCTAGATGACCTTTGAATTCGAGTCAATAAGATTTTATTTTTAAAATACTAAGATGGTTAAAATCCGGTTAACATTTTAAAGAATTGAGACGAACCGTACGTCTTCGGGCAGACTTTTGGACGATACTGCGAATATTAACTTTATGCAACAATAAACTGTATCATTTTGGCGCAATAGATCCGAGAAAGTTATCCACATTCTGCCAACATTAGGCAAAAATCTACAATAGCTGCCGGTTCATGACTTTTTTTGAGGGCATTGTCGGTGAGCATAACCGCGAGACAAATTTGCGTTTGAGAAAAAGTTTGCCTTATTGCGAATAGTTGTCTAATTTTGCCGCGCCTTTGCTGGCGTCAAGTTCAACCCAAAAGACTTGATCTCCATCGACAATATTCTGCGGCAAAACGATGCCCGTCAACAGCAAAAACTTGAGTTGGCGCCTCTCTCAAATTATTGATTGTTCAGCAAAGCATTTTCTGCAATCCGCAATCATCAATCCGAAATCAATCAATGAATCTCCAGCAAGTCATCGAGCAACTGCGCAGTGACCCTGATTTTGTGCAAAACGTCACGCACTGGCGCACGCTACCGGCGCGGCCGGCGCAGTGGGTGGATCTGCCGGACTCGTTGCATCCCGCGTTGGCGAAGGCGTTGCGCCAACATGGCATCACCCGGCTTTATACGCATCAAGCGGAAGCCATCACAAAAGTTGCGGAAGGCAAAAACGTGGTGGTGGTCACGCCCACGGCTTCGGGCAAAACGCTGTGCTACAATATTCCGGTGTTGCAGCGCGTGATTTCCGATCCGGATGCGCGCGCGCTTTACCTTTTTCCCACCAAAGCCCTGTCGCAGGATCAAGTCGTGGAGCTGCACGATGTCGTGCGGCTGCTGGGCGACCAAATCAATTTCGATATCAAAACCTACACGTTCGACGGCGACACGCCGGTGTCGGCGCGCCAGGCCATTCGTAGCTCGGGCCACATTGTGGTGACCAATCCCGACATGCTGCATCAGGGCATTCTGCCGCATCACACCAAGTGGATCAAGCTGTTCGAGAACTTGCGCTACGTCGTGATCGACGAGCTGCACAATTATCGCGGCGTGTTTGGCAGTCATCTTGCGAATTTGATGCGGCGGTTGCGGCGCATTGCGCAGTTTTACGGCGCGCAACCGCAATTCATTTGCTGTTCGGCGACTATTGCCAACCCGCAGGAGCTGGCCGAGCAAATCATCTCGCAGGAAACCGTGCTGGTGGACAACAACGGCGCGCCGCGCGGAGAAAAGCATTTCATTCTCTACAACCCGCCGGTGGTGAATCGCGAGCTGGGCATTCGCAAATCCTCGGTCAAAGAAGCGCGCAGCCTGGCCATGCGCTTCTTGTTGAACAAGATTCAAACCATCGTTTTCACACGCAGCCGTTTGCGCGTCGAGGTTTTGGTGACGTATCTCAAGCAAAGCATGGCGGCAAACCAACAATCGCCCAAGCTGATTCGCGGCTATCGCGGCGGTTATCTGCCCACGGAACGCCGCGCCATCGAAGCGGGTTTGCGCAGCGGCGAGGTGTTGGGCGTGGTGTCGACGAATGCGCTGGAATTGGGCATCGACATCGGGCAGCTCACCGCCTGTGTGATGGTGGGTTATCCCGGCAGCATTGCCAGTTCCTGGCAGCAGGCCGGGCGCGCGGGCCGGCGCTCGGATTCCGCGCTTGCGCTCATGATCGCCTCGAGCAGCCCGATCGATCAATACATGATCAATCATCCCGATTACTTTTTCGAACGCTCACCGGAAGCCGGCATCGTCGATCCCAACAATCTCGTCATTTTGATGAGTCACATCAAATGTGGGGCGTTCGAATTGCCGTTTCAAGACGGTGAGAAGTTCGGTTATGGCAACAGCGTGGTTGATGCCACGCAGGAGATTCTTGAATATCTCGAAGAGAACAAGGTGTTGCATCACAACGAAGGCCGCTGGCATTGGATGACGGATGCGTACCCGGCAGAAGCTGTGGGTTTGCGCACGGCGGCGCCCGAGAATGTCATTATCATCGACACGACGGACAACGAACGCGTGATCGGTGAAGTGAACCTGCTCGATGCGCCCGTGATGCTGCACGACGACGCCATTTACATTCACGAAGGCCGGCAATTTCATGTGGACAAACTCGATTGGGACCGGCGCAAGGCTTACGTGCGCCAGGTGGAAGTCGATTATTATACCGATGCGCATACGGACACGAGTATTCACGTGTTGGAAGTTTTTGAAGAACGAAGCCCCGGCGAGAAAGAGCTTCCTGAAAAACGCGCGCAGGAGTCAGGTGAGGCGGTAAAAATAGCGCATGGCGAAGTGAATGTGAATTGCCAGACGACAAAGTTCAAGAAACTCAAATTCGGTTCGCATGAGAATATTGGCTATGGCCCGGTGGAATTGCCGGAAATCAGCATGCACACCACGGCTTATTGGTGGGAATTGCCAGCAGACATGGCGCAGCGATTGAACATTCCGGAGTCGGCGCTGGGCGACGGCTTAAAAGCGGCCGCGCATGCCATGCACGGCGTGGCCGCAGTGTTCTTGATGTGCGACAGCAGTGACATTCGCGCGGTGCCCCAGGCGCGCGCCGTGCTGACACAACGGCCGACGATTTTTATTTATGACAATCACCCCGGCGGTGTCGGCTTCAGCAAGCGCTTGTTCGGCATGCACGCCGAATTGCTGGCTGCCGCGCGCGAATTGGTGAAAGCTTGCGGCTGTGAAGACGGCTGCCCGAGCTGCGTTGGCCCGATGCTGGAAATCGGCGAGAAGGGCAAGGCTGTGGCGTTGCAGTTGTTGGCGCTGGGTGAATGACGCAAACGCAACACGCGCTCATGACGGATCATGATCTCGTGCGCTATTATGCGCAGCGCGCCGGCGAGTATGAAAAAATTTATGCCAAGCCGGAACGGCAGCATGATTTGGCGATTGCCGCGCGCTGGTTGCAATCCGAGCTGGCGCAACGAAATGTTCTCGAAATTGGTTGCGGCACCGGCTATTGGACAAAATCTCTCAGCGCCACCGCGAAGGCCATTCTGGCAACGGATCGCAACCCGGAAGTTTTGGCGATCGCGCGGGCAAAGCAATATCCCAACTCAAATATAACATTCGCGCTCGCCGACATGCGCGCCTTGCCTGTGGCAAACAACTTTTGTGAGGCCATATTCGGCGGCTTTATTTGGTCACACCTTTCTCTGCAGCACCTTGACGATACGCTTGCGGGGTGGCATCGCTTGCTGGCAAACAGCGGCAAAATGGTGTTTATTGACAACGTTTATGTCGAAGGCAGCAGTTCCCCGCTCACCGGGCGCGACGAGTTTGGCAATACCTACCAAACCCGAACGTTGCAAGACGGCTCGCAACATCGCATTATCAAAAACTTTCCGTAGCGCGAATTCATTTATGAAAAACTGAGCAGTTGGTCAAAGGCAGTCAAGCTGCTGTGGTTGGAATATTTTTGGCTTCTGGCCTATGAAATCGCAAGAGTCTGATTCATGCAAATAATGAACACATTTCTCCAACGGATGAAATCTGCCAACGGATTTCGTCATAAGAATTTCTCCGTTGGCTGCTTTTATCCGTTGAAAATTTTATTCGGTGGCTCCGATTCGTCTGTATCTAATGAATTTTGACAATCAAAATCGGTGCAGGGCAATTGGTTTTTCAAAGTTGGAATAATCCTGCAGCGGCGGGACTGAAAGTTCAATGTCAAAACCATTTGGGGCAAAACGATTGAATGGTTTTGCCCATAATAGTCTTGTCTGAATTTTTTCCAAGCGCCGCCCGCAGAACTTCGGTTTTCAGCTTGTCTCAAATCTGGCATAGCTCATGTTCGTAAAATCAGCTTACAAAATATCTGTGATGGCGGTATCCGACTCAGGGCGTTAAAACCACTTTCGTGCAACCTTCCAGCTTCTCATCAAAGATCTTGTAGCCGGCAACACCCTGGTGCAGAGGCAAACGGTGAGAAATAATTGCCGTCAGATCATACTTCTTTTTTTGTACAATGGGAAGCAAGCGCTCGGCATAATGGCGCGCGGAGCAGCGGCCAACTCTGTACGTGAGATTCTTGTCGTAAGCTTCATTGGGCGTAAACGCAAATTGCGCCTCGTTGTGCACGCCCGCAACGGAGATAATGCCGCCCGGCCGCACCAACGCCAGCGCCAAGCGCATCGCAGATTCGTTGCCGACAATTTCCATAACAGCATCAGCGCCGCGGCCTTCTGTCGTTTCGTGCAAGATTTCGAGCGGATTTTCTTTTTGAAAATTGACGGGGGTCGCGCCGAAGCGTTGCGCCAATGCCAGCCGCTCGGGAACGGCGTCGATAGCGAAAATCTTCTCTGCGCCCAACTCACGCGCGCCGATAATGGCCATCAATCCCACCGGGCCGCAGCCAATCACCGCATATGTTCCTCCCGGCTGGAGACTCGCCATGTCCGCACAAAAATAGCCGGTGGAAAAAATATCACCCAACAACAAAGCCTCTTCAGGCAATACCTCCTCAGGTATTTTGACCAACGTCGCCTCGGCGAGGGGAACGCGCACGAACTCCGCCTGCCCGCCTTGCAAGCCCGCGCCGTTTTGCACCCAGCCAAAAAGTTGGCTCTGTGTGCAACGCGCTGTCAATCCGATGCGGCAATAAAAGCACTCGCCGCAGTTCGTCGTAAACGGCGCAAACACCAAATCGCCGCGCTTGAAATCTTTGACTTCTCTTCCCACGTCAATGATTTCACCCGCGAACTCATGTCCCATCACCGTGCCAGAGTCCAGGCCTTTTTCGCGTTCGTGATAAACATGCAAATCCGAGCCGCAAATGCCGGCGAGATATACTTTGATGATGACATCGGAGGGCGATATGAGGGCGGGATCAGGAACAGATTCGTAACGAATGTCTTGTTTGCCGTGAAAGGTGAGGGCGCGCAAACGGCTTCTCCTATTGTGCAATCATTGGAAACCTCTGAAACGAAAAACCACGGCCAAACCGTGGTTAAACAGTAATGTCTCATCAATCATTAATCCGGCAGCGGCAGATGCGGCCGTTCATCAAATGCGGGAAGCTCTGCGCCTTTTTCCTTCAGCAAGCGCAATGCTTCCGCAATCGCGCGTTCCAATTGCGGATCGTCCCCGCGCAAGTGCGCATTGGGATCGAAATCCACTTCGATATCCGGATCGACGCCGTAGTTTTCAACCTGCCATTTCACATCAGCAAACCAGAATGAGTATTGCGGCTGCGTGGTGCGGCCGCCATCGGCGAGATTGTAGCGCCGGTCGATGCCGATCACGCCGCCCCAGGTGCGCTTCCCGATGAGCGGCCCGATTTTCAGGAGTTTGAAGCTGTGGCAAAAAATGTCGCCATCAGAGCCGGCATGTTCGTTGGTGAGCGTCACGATCGGGCCGCGCATGGCGTGTTCAGGATAAGGATCAGGCGCGCCCCAACGTTTCACATCGTATCCCAGCGGCCGGCGGATGAGTTTCTCCAACAACAATTGTGAAACATTGCCGCCGCCGTTGTAGCGTACATCGACGATCAAGCCAAACTTGTTCGATTGCGCCAAATAATAGCGATGAAACTCAATCAAGCCCTGCGTGCCCATGTCGGGAATATGCAAATAGCCGATCTTGTTGCCGGTGGCTTCGGCCACGCGCGCGGCATTGCGCTCAACCCAGGCGCGATAGCGCAGCGGGTATTCCGAATACAGCGTTTTGACGATCACCTTGCGCGGCTTGCTTTCGGCTGCGGGCGATTGAATCGTCAAGGTCACTTCCTGTCCGGCTTGATTTGCGAGCAGGTGCCCGGGTGTGACGGTGGCGCTCAAGGTGACGCCCCCAATTTCCAGCAACGTATCGCCTTCGGATATGTTGGCGCCCGGCGCGCAGAGCGGCGAGAAGTTATCCTTGAGCCAGACATCGCCGCGAAAGATTTTTTTGATGATATAGCGATTCTGCGCGGCGTCAAACACCAGATCCGCGCCGAGGCGGCCAATGGAGTAATAGGGCGGGTGGCGATAATCGCCGCCGCTTTCATAGGCATGCGAGGTGCCAAGCTCGCCTTGCATTTCCCAAATCAAATCAGAAAACTCGGCGCGTGTGGCAATGCGATCGATCAAAGGATAATAGCGATCATACACTTTGTGCCAGTCCACGCCCGACATGTTTTCATTCCAAAAAAACTCGCGTTGCAGACGCCAGGCTTCGCGAAACATTTGCCGCCATTCCGAGCGCGGATCCACCGAAAGCTTGACCCGGCTGAGATCGAGCCAGCCGTTCTTGCGGCCGGGCGAAGCGTCGCTGTTTTCCGCCGGCTTTTCGCCCGCTTTCAACACTCGAATGCGGCGGCCGCTGCGATAGCTCAAGGTTTTGCCGCCGTTCGCAACCTGCATGGATTGCACGTCGCTGGCAATCACTTCGAGCTTGTGCGTGGTGAAATCATAGACCCAGAGCGTGCCTTTTTCATCGTCGTCATCGAGCGCAGAAGAATCGCCGAGATCGGCGCGACCGCGAATCGGAAAGGAGGTGAATACAACTTTGTCCTTGATGCCCAGGACTTCGCCGTACAATCCCTCCTTCACCGGGAATTCCACCATGCGATAGCGTATGCCCTCCAGATCGAGGTGCAGCGACTCCGGCTTTTTTTCTTCGGCTTTGGCTTTATCCGCGTTTTCCGGCTCAGCAGCCTCGCCATTAACCTTGACGCCATTGCCATTGGCTTTCACGCCATTCGACGACAGCTTGGGGGCGCTTTCTTCGCCGGGCGCCGCCGGTGATGGAATGAACGGGCTGGCCAACTCCTTGCGCAAGGTGAGCAGGTAGGGCTTATACGCGCCGGGAAAGCTCACCACGAACTGCACCGAATCGTTGACGGGATTGAGCACGCGCGCGGAGAGAAAATAAAGATACCGGCCATCAGGATCGAAGCTCGGCCGGCAATCGCGCAGCACCGGCTGCGTCACCTGATGAATCGCGCCGGAGGTAATTTCACACAAAAAAATGGCGCGTTGGTTCTCATTGATCGGCTTGCAGTAAGCCAGCCAGCGGCCATCGGGGGCGTAAGTCACGTCACAGATTTCTGCGTAAGGATTGCTATCCAAACAGCGGCGGTTGCCGGTTTCCAAGTCGATCACCCAAAGATCGAGGCGGCTGGTGGTGAGTGCGACTTGCAGCGCGGCGGGCGAAGCCAGGAGAGTTTGAATTCTCCCCGGCGGCGAGGCAATAACGCGCTCGGCCTCGTGCAACGGCTCACTCGAGAACAGAACGAGCTTTTCTTCACCGTCATCTTGATCATTGATCGCCGCCAAACGCTGGCCGTCATGCAGCCAGCGCACCAAACGATGGCGCGCGCCCTCGCGCGGGCCGTATTGCAATGGAGAGTTTTCCCAATTGGGCATGGTAAAAAGCTTGCCGCGCGCTGACAAGGCAACCGAATGGCCTTTGGGATGGAGATGATAGGATTCCAGGTAACGTGAAGCCGTGGTGAATTTGCGCTGCGTTTGCACCATCGGGCTGCGCCACGCAATGGGAATCAGACGCGTTTGGCGCGCGGCGGTATCGAGAGCGTACAAATCCGCGCCCGCCTGATAGACGACGGTGCGGCCGTCGGTGGACGGATGGCGCACAAAAAAATCGCGATGATTGGTTTCCGCGCGCAAATCGCCGCCCGCTAAAGTGCAGGAGTAGAGATTGCCGACGCCGTCATGATCGGTGGTGAAATAGATGCGTCCATTGATCCACATGGGCGCATTGGGATTGCCGCGCGGCAGGGGCAATTTGACGAAATTGCCCGCGCCTTCATGGTCAATCCAGATCTCGCCGGCGGTGCCGCCGCGATAGCGTTTCCAGCGCGCGTTGTCATCATTATTGCGGCCCAGCGCCATGCCCGGGCCGTCCGGCTGCAGCGAAAGGTTGAGTGTCGGGCTGTTCAAGAAAAGTTGGGGATATTCGCCCGCGAGCGAAACGCGATAGACGAGAGGACGGTCGAGTGGAATCGTGGCCTGATGCGAACTGAGAAACAGCACCGCGCTGCTGTCTTTCGTCCATCCCACAATTTTGGAGACGTTGCCGAGGAATGTCAGGCGGCGCATTTCACCGCCGTCTGCGGGCATGAGATAAACATCGGGCTGGCCTTCTTCACGGCCACAGAATGCCAGCCATTCGCCGTTGGGAGACAGGCGCGGAAACCCCACCGCGCCAAGATTGTTCGTGAGTCGCCGCGCAATACCGCCGCTCAGGGGCACGCTCCACAAATCGTCTTCGCTGATAAAAACGACATTCTCGTCTTGCACAGTCGGATGGTGATAATAACCCTGGCGAGTTTCCGCCACTTGCGCCTCCTTGCGTTGCGCGGTTGAGGTGTGAATCGCAGCAGGTGAAGGTCAAACCGTGTTTAAACGCGGGAAAGAATCTAAAGAAAGAAGCGCAGCAAAGCAAGGCGGAAGTTGGGGAGAGAAATAAAAGAGGATTCTGCTCTTTCGACTATTCGAACATGCCGCCTCCCGAGCACTTTTTCCGACGGAGATATCCAGCTTCTAAATTACATAACCGATATTTGCGCAGCCCCTGGGCAGTGGCTTATTCAACGCCATTTCACAGTTATACCAATCGGTAAAAGCAGCCTCTCGAAATATCCTTTAGACGAATCTTGTGAAGTATCAAGCGCCGCGCCGAGTACTTCACAGATTACTGTGGAATGACAAATCACAATATTCGCCCAAATTAACGTAACACCGTATCAGCTATGTCGCGAATACTTCTATTTAACCCTTTCATAGACCAACTCGCCCTCCTTTGCATCGATGAGCAGCTTGTCACCCTGAGCCAGCTCGCCGCCGAGAATGCGAGTGGCCAGCTCGTTGATGATGTGCCGCTGCATCAGGCGTTTGAGCGGCCGCGCACCGAATACCGGATCGTAGCCCTGCTCGGCAAGCAGGTTCTTCGCCGCGTTCGTCAGCGTTGCCGCAATGCCTTGCCGTTCCAACACTTTTTCTATCAGGCGTTTGAATTGGATATCGACGATGTTGCGAATGTGCGCCTTGGACAGCGGATGGAACATGATGATTTCATCCACGCGATTGAGAAATTCCGGACGCAACCTGCGCCGCACCATTTCCAGCACTTCATCTTTGGTGTATTTGTAAATATTCTCCTGATTCTCGTCCGTGGCGTGCTCGAAGCGCTGCATGATCACGTCCGCGCCAATATTCGAGGTCATGATGATGATCGTGTTCTTGAAATTCACGATATGGCCTTTGCTGT
>SZPB01000220.1 GCA_030263535.1 Cytophagia bacterium CHB2 | reverse complement strand
TCTTCGACAACGGGTTTACTTATTCCACCCAGCAACATTCTGATCGTTTATTCGCTCGCCAGCGGCGGCGTTTCAATTGCCGCGCTTTTTCTCGCGGGTTATGTTCCCGGCATCGTTGTCGGCGGAGCGCTGATGATCGTCGCCGGCTCTCTGGCTTATGTCAAAAAATATCCGCTCGGCGACCGCGTTGCGCTCAAAGAAAGCTTCAAACGCTTCCTTGATGCGATTCCAAGCTTGTCGCTGTTGGTCGTGGTGATGGGAGGAATTCTCGCTGGTTATTTTACCGCAACAGAAGCATCAGCTATTGCCGTGTTGTACACGTTCATTTTATCCGTGCTGGTTTATCGTGAAGTCAAATGGAAAGAAATTCCGCAAATCCTGCTCGATTCTGCGGCCACCACCGCCATCGTGATGCTGTTGATCGGCACCTCCATGGGCATGTCGTGGATTATGTCGTATGAAAACATTCCGCAAGGCGTGAGCGAAGCGTTGATCTCGTTGAGCGATAACAAAGTCGTCATTTTGCTCATCATCAACTTGATTCTGCTGTTCGTCGGCACGTTCATGGACATGACGCCCGCGGTGCTGATTTTCACACCCATCTTTCTGCCGGTGGTGATGAAGCTGGGAATGGATCCCATTCACTTTGGCATCATCCTGGTTTTGAATTTGTGCATCGGCCTTTGCACGCCGCCGGTGGGCAGCGTGTTGTTCATCGGTTGCAGCGTCGCCAACACCACCGTGGTCAAAGTTCTCAAGCCGCTCATCCCGATGTTCATCGCCATGATCGTGGCGCTGGTCTTGGTGACATACATTCCAGCGCTGAGCTTGGCCTTACCAAGGGCGTTTGGGTTCTAGAAGCGTTGCCGGAATTTCTCGAAACCGGCGCAATCGAGTGGACTGTTACTTCAATTCACAAGAGTACCCGCTCGAATTGTCATTCCGCCCGGCGGGATCTCGTGAAGTACTCGGCATAATGCCTGCAACTTCAAAAGTTCCCTTTCTCTCAAGATGACGTAAAAGTGCCATTTCTTACAATTAGAAGAGCCATGAACGATACTTTCATTACCGAAAATTTTCTGCTCCACAACAAAACCGCGGTCGAACTTTATCATGATTATGCCGAAGCTCAGCCGATCATCGATTATCATTGTCATTTGTCACCCAAAGACATTGCCGAAAACAAGAAATTCGCCAACTTGACGCAGATTTGGCTTTACGGCGATCATTACAAATGGCGTGCGATGCGTACCAACGGCGTCGGCGAAAGATTCATCACCGGCAACGCTTCCGACTGGGAAAAACTTCTCGCGTGGGCCGAGACCGTGCCGAAAACGCTGCGCAATCCGCTTTATCATTGGACGCACATGGAGCTGAAACGGCCGTTTGGTATTTCGGACAAACTCTTAAACAAGGACACGGCCAAAGAGATTTGGGAGATTTGCAACGCCAAGCTGGCGCAGGAGGAATTCTCGGTGCGGGGCATTTTGCAGCATTTCGATGTCAGATTGGTTTGCACGACGGATGATCCAATTGACAATTTGGAATATCATCAACTCATCAACAATGATCACAACTTCGGCATCAAAATTCTGCCGGCATTTCGCCCGGACAAGGGCATGTTCATTGAAAACGGTACAGCGTTTCGAGATTGGGTGAACAAGTTAACGGCTGTTGCCGAGGTGGACATCAACAGTTTTTCCGACTATCTCACTGCGCTCAGAATACGGCGGGATTTCTTTCATGCGCAAGGCTGCCGCTTGTCCGATCACGGCATTGAAACCGCGTATGCGGAAGATTACACCGAAGCCGAAATCAAAACTATTTTCAAGAAGGCGCTGGAGGGCAAGCCCGTCGCAACAAGCGAGGCGCTCAAATTCAAATCCGCGATGCTGTACGAGCTGGGCTTGATGTATCATGAGAAAGGCTGGGTGCAACAGTTTCACCTGGGCGCGCTGCGCAACAACAACAGCCGCATGTTTCGCACGCTCGGCCCGGACACGGGTTTCGATTCGATCGGCGATTTTGAGGTTGCCAGGCCGCTGGCCAAATTGCTGAATCGTTTGGATGACGATAACAAGCTGCCCAAAACCATCTTGTATAACCTCAACCCGCGCGACAACGAATTGATGGCGACCATGATCGGCAATTTCCAAGACGGCAGCGTTGCTGGCAAAATGCAATACGGCAGCGCCTGGTGGTTTCTCGATCAACTGGACGGCATGAAGAAACAGCTCGAAGCGCTTTCGAACATGGGATTGTTGAGCCGTTTCATCGGCATGCTCACCGACTCCCGCAGTTTTCTTTCCTATCCCCGCCACGACTACTTCCGCCGCCTGCTGTGCAACTTGCTTGGTGAAGATATGGAAAGAGGACTGATCCCCAAAGATATGCCGCTCGTCGGGAACATGGTTGCGGATATATGCTTCAACAATGCAAACGACTATTTTGGATTTGGTCTCAGCCGATGACATGCTTGTAGTGGCGCCTTCAGGCGCGGACCCTCAAAAGCTTTCCACAAAATGCAGTATTTTGGAGCATGTGTTACCATGAGCCTGACACCGATTATTGAAAAGCTAAAGAATGCCCCCAGAAGCGGCAATCAACCCATGCCGGTCGAGCTTTCCAAAAATGAAACACTGCAAATCTACCCGAAGTCAATTCATCAAATTGACGGCGCCTATTTTTTTATTGCCCGCCGCAACGAAAAGAAATATTTGTTTATCTCACGCGCGCGAGACTCCCGCACGGCGTTTTCTCAATTTGAGGGTAAAGAACTCCCGGCGGTTTCGACGCTCAGTTGTTGTCCGCTGCATCATCAAAATGCGGCGGCTTTGCGCGAGTTTTTCGATTTTACCCGGCCGGTTTTGATCGGTTTGGAGAATTCCTTTGGCCTGGGCGATCGGCTCGGCCTGGCCAATCCCGCTCATCTGCGCGCGATTGCGGATACGCCGTGGCGCGCCATTCTTGCGCAGCAATCCATTCGCGAGCTTGAGCGCACCGAGCGCACCGCCGACGAGGTGATGGATGCCGCCACCTGGGCAGTCTTTCAGGAAGATTACCAGAAAGGTTTCGGCGCAGATGCCGATCATGTGAAAATCACCGAACACATCGATCGCATGATGCAGGCGGGATTCACATTCTTTACGCTCGACCCCAGCGCGTACGTGGTGAATGAGGCCGCGAAGCTTCCCGACGAAGAGTTGTCCAATCGTCTCAACTCGCTGCCGTGGAATATTTTGGCAGACTCACAGGAAGGCATGCGTTCGCGATATGATGGCAAGACGTTCCGCCTCGCCAACGATTTTGAAATTCATCCAACTGCGGATGAAATACGCCGCGCTTTGGTAAAATACGGCGCCGTCATTGCCCACACCGTCACGCTTTATCGCCATCTCGAAAACAAATACCGCAGCCGGCCTTACGAGGTCGAGCTTTCGGTTGATGAAACCGATTCTCCGACCACGCCGTTCGAGCATTTTCTGGTAGCCAATGAATTGAAGCGATTGGGTGTCAAGCTTGTGAGCCTGGCGCCGCGCTTCGTCGGCGATTTCGAGAAAGGCATTGACTTTAAAGGCGATCTTGTTTTATTCCAAAAAGAGTATGTCAAGCATGTGAAAATCGCTGAAGCACTCGGCCCATACAAAATCAGCATTCATTCGGGCAGCGACAAATTCAGCGTCTATCAGGAAATCGGCGCGTTGCGAGCCGGCCGTGTGCATGTCAAAACCGCAGGCACGAGCTATCTCGAAGCGTTGCGCACGATTGCGGCAAAGGATCCGGAGCTGTTCGGCGAAATCCTCGATTTTGCGCGCCGCCGTTACGATATTGACAAAGCGACCTATCATGTCTCCGCCCAACTCGATCAAGTTCCCGCGGCACAGGACTGTGCGGTGGAGGATTTTCTTCGACTCTTTGATGACACCAATGCGCGGCAGGTATTGCATGTGACGTTCGGTTCTGTTCTCACGCACAAGGACATAACCCTTAAGCCGGTTCTCAAGAATCGCATTTTGCAGACTTTGAAAAAGCACGAGGAGGCGCACTACGAAAACCTGGTACGCCACTTCCGCCGGCACATTGAGCCGTTTCTAAAATAAGTAAGGAACGCCATTTAAATAACTTACTCGTTTGGGGAACCACCAATAAACGCGAATATCCGCTAATTTTAAAATTCGCGCTTATTGGCGTGCATTCGCGGTTTGAGATTTGGACAAGTTATTTAATCGACACTCCTAAGGAAAAGGCAAAACTGTTAAGGGCAAGATCATTCGTGTTGATCGACACCAGATATTCAATCGTTTTTCAAACATTTTTCCCATAATAATTTTGCCTTCATTCTTTTTTGACTGCAATTCGAAGAAAGTCTTCATGAATCTAGAAGAACTCAAAGGGATGTATGATTTTTCGGGACGCTCGATTGTGATCACCGGCGGCGCCGGCATCCTGGGCGGCGAAATGGCCTGTGCTCTGGTGGGATGCCATGCCAGCGTTGCGATTATGGATCGCGACCCCTCCCTGGCCGAACGACTCATTCATCGTCTTGACACGACTATTGGCCGCGCCATCATTGTCTACGGCGACGTTTGCAGACCGGAAACACTCGAGACCTGCGCCGCAGAAGTCATCAAAGCATTTGGTCGAATTGATTGTTTGATCAATGCCGCCGGCGGCAACAATCCCCGCGCCACCACCAATCCGGAGCAAACCTTTTTTCAATTGTCGCCGGAAGCGCTGGAATGGGTGTCCAAACTGAACTTGATGGGAACAATTCTACCGAGCCAGATTTTTGGGAAATACATGGCGGAGCAAAAATCCGGAGTGATTCTGAATGTCAGTTCAATGAATGCCTTTCGGCCCTTGACACGCATTCCCGCGTATTCCGCCGCCAAAGCTGCCGTCAGCAATTTCACGCAATGGCTGGCCGTGCACATGGCGCAAGAATATTCTCCCGACATTCGAGTAAATGCCATTGCTCCCGGATTTTTTCTGACCGAGCAGAATCGTTTTTTGCTCACCGACAAAACGACCGGCGAATTGACACCGCGTGGAAAGAAAATCATCGAACATACACCCATGAACCGCTTCGGCGAGCCGGAAGATTTGCTTGGTACTGTGCTCTGGCTGCTCTCGCCGGCCTCGAAGTTTGTCACCGGCATCGTGGTACCGGTGGATGGCGGATTCTCGGCGTATAGCGGCGTTTGAATCAAAATAACGATTTCCGCACAAGAACGGCCCGAACTAAGAAAAAATCAAAAGCGCACGCCGCGAACCCGCAGAGCCTTTCTTTGCGTTCCCTTTGCGGCTCTGCGCCTTTGCGTGAAAGTTTTTTGCAGTGACCACACTCATGGTGAATGCAGTTCTGTAAAACTACCGGGCAGATTTCAATGAACTTTTTTAGGAGAATTCCCAGTATGAGTGCAAAAGCCGATATTGGCTTGATTGGTTTGGCAGTGATGGGCCAGAATCTCGTTCTGAACATGAATGATCACGGCTATACCGTTGCAGTTTACAACCGCACGACTTCGAAGGTCGACGACTTCCTGCAGAGCAGCGCCAAAGACACGCAGGTGATCGGCGCACACACGATTGAGGAATTGCTTGGCAATTTGAAAAAGCCGCGCCGTGTGATGTTGATGGTGAAGGCCGGACAACCGGTGGATGATTTCATCGAGTTGCTCCTTCCCCACCTCGAATCCGGCGACATCATTATCGACGGCGGCAATTCCAATTATGAAGACACCATGCGCCGCACGCAATATGTGGAGAACAAAGGCTTGCTCTACATCGGCACTGGAGTTTCGGGCGGCGAAGAGGGCGCACGCCATGGACCTTCGATCATGCCGGGCGGCAGTCCCAAGGCTTGGGAAGCGGTAAAACCGATCTTTCAAGCCATTGCCGCGAAAGTGAATGGCGAGCCGTGTTGCGATTGGGTCGGCGAAAACGGCGCCGGCCATTACGTGAAAATGGTGCACAACGGCATCGAATACGGCGACATGCAGCTCATTTGCGAGGCCTACGATCTGATGAAGCGCGGCCTGGGCATGAGCAATGAAGAAATGCATCATGTTTTCGCGCGCTTCAATAAGGGCAAACTCGATTCCTATCTCATCGAAATCACGCGCGACATTCTGAGCTATCACGACGAGAACGGCGCCGCCGTGGTCGATCTCATTCTCGATGCCGCCGGGCAAAAAGGCACCGGCAAGTGGACCGTCATTTCTTCGATGGATTTGGGCATTCCGATCACGCTGGTCAGCGAGGCGGTTTACGCGCGCTCGCTTTCCGCGATGAAAGATGAACGCGTGCAAGCCGCGAAGATGCTCAAAGGACCAGCGGTGAAATTCGAGGGTAACAAGGAAAAATTTGTCGACGATCTTGAACAAGCGATGTACGCGGCGAAAATCATCTCGTATGCGCAAGGCTACATGTTGCTACGCGCCGCTGCTCAGCAATACAAATGGAACTTGAACTACGGCGGCATCGCGCTGATGTGGCGCGGCGGCTGCATCATCCGCTCAGTTTTTCTGGGCGACATTCGCAACGCCTTTCAGCGCAATCCCCATCTCACCAATTTGTTGATGGACTCTTTCTTCAGCGAACAAGTGATGGCAGCGCAGGCGGCATGGCGCCGCGTGGTGATGCAGGCCACCGAGCTGGGTATTGCCATTCCCGCCATGGCTTCGGCATTGAACTTTTTTGACGGCTACCGCCAGGAACGCCTGCCGGCGAATTTGCTGCAGGCGCAGCGCGATTATTTCGGCGCGCACACTTACGAACGAATTGATCAGCCGCGCGGTCAGTTCTTTCACACCAATTGGACCGGCCGCGGTGGCGACGTGACTGCCGGCAAATACAACAATTGAAATAATCATGATCATCGGCAAAGGCTCTCCCCAAGAAACGCTGAGTGCCGCGCAGGTTTTGGAATTGTGCGGCCAGGCGTTCGAAAGCAGAAACCTCAACGGCAAGCGCATTCTGGCGATTATTCCCGACAACACGCGCAGCGCGCCGATTGACTTGATGTTTCGCAGCGTGTATCAATTGCTGGCGGCGCGTGCGGCACAGTTGGATTTTCTCATTGCACTCGGCACGCATCCGGCGTTGAACGAAGCCGGCATCACGCAGCGGCTCGGCGCCACCGCAGAGGAATTGCGCACGAAATATCCCAAGGCGCGCATTTTCAATCACGCCTGGAATGATCCCCAGCAACTTCGCCTGCTCGGCACAATTTCCGCCGAAGAAGTCGCGGAAATCTCCAGCGGCATGATGCACGAACCTGTTCCGGTCACAATCAACAGAATGATTTTTGATTATGATCTGCTCATGATCATTGGACCCACCTTCCCGCACGAAGTGGTGGGCTTCTCCGGCGGCAACAAATACCTCTTCCCCGGAATCGCGGGCGGCGAGATCATCGACATGTTTCACTGGTTGGGCGCGCTCATCACCAGCCCGGTGATCATCGGCACCAAGCACACGCCGGTACGCAAAGTGGTTGATCGCGCGGCCTCCCTCGTACCGGTGGAGCGCATGTGCCTGAGTTTGGTGGTGAAAGGCAAGGATCTCGCCGGTTTGTACATTGGCGCTCCGGAAGAGGCCTGGAACGCGGCTGCTGACCTCTCTGAAAAAATTCACCTGATTTACAAAGACCGCCCATTTAAGAAAGTTCTATCTTGCGCGCCGCCGATGTATAATGATTTGTGGGTGGGCGGCAAGTGCACCTACAAACTGGAACCTGTAGTTGCTGAGGACGGCGAATTGATCATCTATGCGCCGCATATCAAGGAAGTCTCGGTATCGCACGGCAAAGAAATCCAGCGCATCGGCTATCACGTGCGCGATTACTTTCTCAAGCAAATGGACAAGTTCAAAGATGTTCCCGGCGGCATCATGGCGCACTCCACCCATGTGAAAGGCGTGGGAACGTTCGAGAACGGTGTGGAAAAGCCGCGCATGAACGTCATACTTGCCACGCAGATTCCCGAAAAGGTGTGCCGCAGCATCAACCTCGGGTATTGCGATCCTAGTTCAATTAACGTCGAGGAATGGCAGGATCGCGAAGACGAGGGCATTCTCTACGTTCCCAAAGCGGGCGAAATACTCTATCGGTTGAAGAACGATCCTTTCAAGTTGGTAAAATAATTTAACGGCGGATTAATTGAAATCATTCTGTCATTAAATCATTCTACTCAAAGCTTTTAATAGTTTTGCCCGTTATCGTTTTCGGCTTAATCGTTACTTCAAGAGATATGATAATCATTTTAATGGGCGTCACCGGTTGCGGTAAGACCACGATCGGCAAGCAACTGGCGCAGGAGCTGGACTGGCCGTTTTACGATGGCGATGATTTTCATCCGCGCGCTAACGTCGAAAAAATGCGCTCCGGCATTCCGTTGACGGACGCGGATCGCGATCCCTGGCTGGCGATTTTGCAAAACTTGATTCGTGATAAATTGCAGGCGAACCAATCAGCGATTCTGGCATGCTCAGCATTGAAACAAAAATATCGCGACCGTCTGCAAGTCGATCCGCAAAACGTGCGTATCGTGTTTTTGCAAGGCGATTTTGACACGATTGCCCAGCGCCTGTCAGCGCGCACAAATCATTACATGGATCCCAATCTACTCACCAGCCAATTTGAGGCTTTGGAGGAACCACACGATGCGCTTGTTGTCAACATCGCCGCAACTCCCGAGGCCATCTCCTCACGCATAAAATCAGAACTGCAACTGCAAGGATGAAAACAACCATGTCTCTCCAAATCAAACCGGCAAACGAAACTGAATTCGATCTGCTCGCCCTGGGCGAGTGCATGATTCGCCTGAGTCCGCCGGGACATCAACGCATCGAATTGACTCATGTGTTCGAAGCCTATGCCGGCGGCGGCGAATACAATGTCGCTTATGCGCTGGCGCGCTACGGCATGCGCACGGCCTGGGTGTCGCGGCTGGTGGACAATCCGCTCGGCGCTTTTTTGCGGAACCATGCGCAAGCCAGCGGCATGAATATCAGTGAAGTGATTTGGGCGCCGTACGACGGCGTGGGCCGCGCCGATCGCATCGGGCTGAACTTCACTGAAGTCGGCATCGGTGTGCGGCCGAGCGTTTCCATGTATGATCGTGGCCACAGTGCGGTGTCTCACATGCAACCGGGCGAAGTGGATTGGAAACGTATTTTCAATCAACGCAAAGTGCGTTGGTTTCACACCGGCGGCATTTTTACGGCGTTGAGCGACAGTTGCGCCGCCGTCAACGAAGAAGCCATGCGCGCCGCGCACGAAGCCGGCACCATCGTGAGCTATGATCTCAACTTCCGCAGTAAACTCTGGTCGAGCAAACGCGCCATCGAAGCAACGAAGAAGCTTGTGCCTTACATCGACGTGCTCATTGGCAATGAAGAGGATTTCCAAAAAGTGCTCGGCTTCGAAGTCGAAGGCACGGATGAAAGCTTGAAATCGCTGCCGGTGGAAGGCTACAAGAAGATGGTTGAGAAAGTCGTGAAGACGTATCCGCACATCAGCGCGGTGGGCACGACGTTGCGCGAAGTGGTGAGCGGCCTGGTCAACAACTGGTCGGCGATTATGTATTATGACGGCCAGTTTTATGAATCGCGTCGCTATGAGAATCTCGAAATCGAAGACCGCGTGGGCGGCGGCGACGGCTTTTGCAGCGGGTTTGTGTACGGTTTGCTGCACGGCATGCCGCCGCAAGCATGTGTCGAGATGGGCGCGGCGCACGGCGCCTTGCTGCAAAGCACGCGCGGCGATACCAGCATGGTGACGATGGAAGAAATTAAACACGTGATGGGAGGAGGAAGCGCGAGGATCAAACGGTGATCTCTGAAAAACCGACCAATTTTAGCCTGTATCTTCACAAATTTTTACCGCGAAGACGCCAGGTCCGCAAAGCATTTAATTTTTTTCTTAGCGATCTTTGCGCCTTCGCGGTTATGAATAATCCGGTTAACATCAACAGCGATTTGTAGATGAAGGCGCATGACAGGAGAACGATGAATGGCAAGATTTGACCGCTTGACGGTTTTGAATACCATGCTCAACGGCGGCCTGGTGCCGGTGTTTTATGAAGGTGATGTCGAAGTTGCAAAAAAAATCGTTGCGGCTTGCCATGAAGGCGGCGCGCGCGTGCTCGAGTTCACCAATCGCGGGGAGCGCGCCCTGCCGGTGTTTGCACAATTGTCCGAATTGATCTCCGCGCAGTTTCCCAACCTCATCCTGGGCGTCGGTTCGATTGTCGATGCGCCCACGGCCTCCCTCTTCATTGCTCAGGGCGCGAATTTCGTCGTTGGACCGGTGTTGAACGCCGAAGTGGCAAAGCTGTGTAACCGCCGCAAAATTGCTTATTCACCGGGTTGCGGCAGTGTCAGTGAAATTTCTGCGGCAGAAGAATTGGGGGTGGAAATCGTCAAAATTTTTCCCGGCGCGCAAGTGGGCGGCCCGGCTTTTGTGAAAGCCGTGCTCGGCCCCATGCCGTGGACGCGCATCATGCCCACCGGCGGCGTGGAAGCCACCAAAGAAAGTGTGCAAGCGTGGATCAAAGCCGGCACCGCCTGTCTGGGCATGGGCAGCAATCTCATCAGCAAAGAATTGGTGAAGTCCGGCAACTTTGCCGCCATTAGCGCCAATGTGCGCCAAGTCTTGGCGTGGATTGCAGAAGCACGCGCCCAATAAACCGGAATGTGCATTTCATTGGTGAACCTCAGGCTCACACCGCAGCTAAATTTTCTGTGAGGGAGACATGTATTTCATTGCACAATTGTTGGATATCTATGCTTTGGGACTGCTGGTTTACGTGGTACTGTCATGGATCGAAAGTCCCGGTACCATCAAAGCCAGAGCCTGGCTGGGTCGATTTCATTTTGATCATCATCGTGCGCAGGATTTTGCTGGCATATTGATGGCCAGTGCCTGCGCGGCTAATCCAAAACACGAAAAATCGCGTCTAGTATCGTACCATCAACCCATTTCACGACGGCTACCGGCTGCTGGCGCCCGAGCTTGGGCGGCGCCGGCGGTCCGCCGCAAATCGCATGCACCTCCTGCTGAATTTCCTGCAAGGTGCGCAAGGGCAAGGATGAATTTGTGAGCGCGGCCAGCAAATCTTCACGCAACGGATTCACCGCAATGCCGCGTTCGGTAACGATCACATCAATCATCTCCCCCGGGCCGCACAACGTAGTGACCCGGTCAACAATGATGGGCACACGATCACGAAACGATGGCACCGCGAGAATCACGCACTTTGCAAAAAGGCAGTCCTGCCAGCCGCCCAGGCCATGAAGAAGGTAGCCATCCGAGTGCGTTACCACGTTGGCATTAAAGTCAACATCCACTTCTGTTGCGCCCAACACAACAATATCCACCATTGAAGCGAAGTTGCCCTTCCCGTGATAGTTATAGCTCGTGAACGGGCTGGTGTTCACATGCCGCGAGTTTTCCCGCAACGATCGCACGCCTTCCTGATCGAAAGCTTGTCCATCCAAAATATAATCCGTCAAGCCCTCTTCCAATAGTTGCACGAGATGCTTCGTGCTGCCGCCGCGCACAAATCGCGCCTTAATGTTCTTTGCCTTCATCCTCTCTTTTAGAAATTGCACGAACGCCAGGCTCGTCCCTCCTGCGCCGGCTTGCAACGAAAACCCCTCCCGCATCAAGCCCGCTTCCTCGACAAAGCGCGCGAGGTATTCCGCAATCAACAAGCGATCCGGGCTTTTCGTTATCTCTGTTGTACCGGAAATAATTTTGGAGGGATCACCGAGGGAATCGACGTGCACAACGTAGTCGACGTTGTTGCCTTGAATATGCCAGGGCACGCACGGAAACGGCACCAGGTTGTCCGTGACGATAATAACGCGATCAGCGAACTCCGAGTCTGCCAGCGCAAAACCGAGCGGCCCGCATGCAGATTTGCCGTGTACACCATTGGCATTTCCAAACGCATCAGCGGCAGGCGCAGCAATGACGGCGATATCAATATGCACTTCACCATCTTGCACCGCTTGATAACGTGTGCCGTGCGAGCGCAGAATTCCCGTGCCGGCCATTTTTCCCAATGACGCAAACTTGCCGAGCGGGCCATTGAGACTGCCTTCGATGTGATGAATCGTGCCATCTTCAAGATGGGGCAGCAAGTACTCATGCACCGGAAACGAGGCGCTCGGGAACCAACGAATATTTTTTACTCCCAGACTCTTTACTGCGGCGAAAAGCAACGAGGTCAGCGCATCACCATTGCGCAAATGATGATGCGTGGAAAGCGTCATGCCGTCGCGCAAGCCACTGCGCTGCAATGCTTCACGCAGCGTCGCAATCGTTTTATTTCCGTCGGAGGGATAGTCGGCGCATGTTCGGATCAGTGATCTTGCCTTGCGGCCTTGCGGCCTGAATGCGCCGATCCCTTGAAACGGCGAATGCTCTTCGCCATTGATCACGGTTGGCACCCAACGCCGGGCGGCGTTTTCACTCAGAGTTGAATTCATGAGAGACTATTTAGCGGTTACTCAGGACAATTTCAAAGTAAGTTCGTCGGGCAAATAGACTCTGCCTATCTGCTTGCGCTGCCCCGCAATGACCTTGAACAGCAAGGAGGTTAAACGTTATTTGAATGCTCACGCCAATCTGGGGAAATCAATCCAGCGTGCAGAGCATGCGCGAGCGTCGTTTGCGCCCGCTTAACAATTGGCATATCGATCATTTTCGTACCCAGCGCAATCACGCCAAGGCCTTTTTGCTGCGCGCGCTCAAAGGCAAACACAATTTTTTGAGCTTGGTTGATTTCCTCAACGCTCGGGGCAAAGGCTTCGTGAATAATTTTGATTTGGCGAGGATGAATACAACCCATGCCGGCAAAACCGAGGGTTTTGGCAGCCAACACATTTTGCCGCAATCCTTCGGTGTTATCAACCTCGGCGTAGACGCTGGCGAGCGCATGAATGCCGGCGGCTCGGGCGGCATTCACCAGCATGCTCTTGGCAAACAAACTTTCTGTTTCCTTCACAGTGCGCTGTACGCCCAGATCAGCCGTGTAATCCTCCAATCCGATTGCCAGCGCGCAAACTCGGTCGCTGGCTGAGCCTATTTCAAAAGCTTTGATCACGCCCAGGGCGCTTTCGATGATGGGGATGAGAAAAATTTCTTGGGTAAGTTTATGCTCGCGCCTTAGTTTCTCGATGTCTTGCATGACTTCGACAATGGTTTGTGCTGACTCACATTTCGGTACGAGAATCACTTGCACACCGTGCGGCACAATCGCGAGCAAATCTTTGCGCCCCAACTCGCCGGGGTTGATTCTCACCATGATTTCAGCATCACGAAAATCAATTTGACGCAACGCCTGTTTGACGAGATTGCGCGCCGCATCTTTTTCTTCCGGCGCAACGCTGTCTTCAAGATCGAGAATTACCGCATCCGGCTGGTGCAGGCCCGCGTTGATAAAAAATTTCGGTTCATTGCCCGGCAAGTACAGCCGCGAACGCCGCATGCGATCTTTTACTGTGGCAGAACGCTGAACGGCTGGCACGATAGGATGATACTCAAACGTTACATCGCCCAGCAAACGCTGCACGGCCGTCTCAAGGCGCGCATGCAAGGTGAAGGGCAATGCGCCGCTATCGTCGATAAAAATTTCAGCATGCGCGATGCGGGCATGATTCACGACTTGCACGGCCAGTTCCCGTATGGCTTCCCCGTACATCGCAGCAACTTTGCTGCGAAGATTTATATCGAGGCCTCCGGTTTTCCGAAGCTTGATTTCAACGTAACAATCCGAACGCACGCCCTCGCCGCATTTGCCGGCATGGGCAAACTTGTGTCGCGGTGAGCTGTTCATTTAATCAAGGCGACTAATTGCTGTGCAACGTTTTCCAAATCCATTCCCCGGGTGAAGGGCAGACACGTGCCGGCCGCATAACGCACTTTTTCGATCCACGGCTTTGGGATCAAGCTGGCGCCGTGCATCGCGCCGCTTAATGCACCGGCAATTGCAGCGATGGTATCGGCATCGCGTCCAAAATTACTGCCCCAAATGATGCTTTTTTTAAAATCGCCCTGCATCATCT
>SZPB01000219.1 GCA_030263535.1 Cytophagia bacterium CHB2 | reverse complement strand
CTGCTGGCTTGGGGTCAGGATAATACCAGGCTGCGTTTCGGTTCACCTGGCCCTCTACCGCAACATCATAATAGCTGGCAACCCCTTTCCAGGGGCACACGGTATGGGTTTCACTGGCTTGAAAATAGTGCCGATTAATTGATTCGGGCGGAAAGTAGTGGTTGCCTTCCACCACAACGGTTTTGTCACTGTCGGCTAAGACAACTCCGTTCCAGATGGCTTTGGTCATGGTGAATAATCCTTTCTTGGCTTCAAGTTTGATGCTTGTATACCATTCTAGCGCTGACAGAAGATTTTAGCTGTAAGGGCGCTTACAGTGAGTCAATCGAGTTTTTCTGAAGCAGGACTTTTCATTTTGGCGGTAGCGAACGGACGAACTCTAGGCCCTTCGACCGGCTGGCCGGTTTCAGCGTAATATTTGAGACCGGATTTCTAGTAATTTCCCTTACATTTCCTCTTTAACTACAATGGTATTAGGCACTTAGGCATTCACAGCGACAAAAAATTGTCGATCCTTTTTGCGAATGGCGAATGGCGAATGATGATTCTGATTCGCCATTCGCCCATTCGCCATTCTTTTCCAAGCGCAGTCTTGGAAAAAACCTATGTCTTGTTGTGAGTATAGGGCTGAGCGGAGGCTACTCTGGTTCAGTGGGTTTGAGACCGGTGTTCAGGCATAAATCTAGGGAGTCGAACCAGCGAGCCGGATAGTAGCATAGGGGGTAAGCGGTATATTCAATCCGGCCTAAACTCCCGGATCAATATTTGAGCAATTCTCTCTCGTCTTCCGGCTTGCCGTCAACGTAAACCGCGCCGTCTCGCACTTCCACGGTCTGGCCGCCGACAGCGATGCAGCGCTTGATGTAATCGAGCTTGGGGTCGCGCGGATATTTGAACACGACGATGTCGCCTGCCTGCGGCTCGCGGAGGGCGGGCAGCCGCCATACCGGAAACGCGATGTCGGTCCACGGAATGCCGTCGGGCGTGCGCGCGCCGTAAATGAATTTATTGACGAGCAGGAAATCGCCGACGAGCAGCGTGTCTTTCATCGAGCCGGTGGGAATGCGGAACGCTTGCACCACGAACGTGCGCAAGAGCAGCGCAAAAAACAGCGCCACGAGAATCGCTTCCGTATACTCGCGCGGCTTGCTTTTAGTGGGATGCTCGACGGCGTCACCCTTGGGTTTCGCCATTTTCACAGTAGTCTGAGACATGAGTCAAACCTTATGACGATTCAAAAATTACCGATGATACAACAGATCGACCGCTGCCTGACGGGTTAGAAAAACATTCTCCCGCACAAGCCGGGCGAGCCGGAATCAAAAAGAAAAAGCCTCACGCAACGATGCGAAGACGCAAAGAACAAGCAAAGCTTCTCTTTGCGTGAACTTGTTTGTTTTTTGCGCTCATCTGGCTTTTTAGATACTACCCTGATTTGCAGACAAGCGGCAAATCAACGCTTCTGCGAAGCAGCAAATAACTGTTCGGCGAAACTCGGTGACCATCGGCGATAAAATTTTTCACCGAAATGCGCCGAGCATTCCCGAAAAAACTCTGGCAGGATGATTTATCGGCAGAATTATTTTGAATCGTTCTGCCGGCAAATCATTCCCATAAACTTTCAGAACTTTATTCTAACTTTGAGCGCCTGATGGCCTAAGACTGCCATCCAAAATAAAGATGAAGACTGCCGGTTAATGTTCAACTTTTAACACCGCCAAAAACGCCTCTTGCGGAATTTCGACGCTGCCGAGCTGTTTCATGCGCTTCTTGCCCTCTTTTTGGCGCTCCAACAGCTTGCGCTTGCGCGAAATGTCGCCGCCGTAGCATTTCGCGGTGACGTTCTTGCGCATCGCTTTCACCGTTTCACGCGCGACAATCTTTGAGCCGATGGCCGCCTGAATCGCGACTTCGAACATTTGGCGCGGAATTAACTCGCGCAGCTTTTCGCAAATTTTCTTGCCCCATTCGTAGGCTTTCTCGCGGTGAACGATGTGGGAGAGCGCATCGACTGGATCGCCGTTGATGAGGATGTCAAGCTTGGCGAGGCTGCCTTCGCGATACCCGATGAAATCATAGTCAAGCGAGGCATAACCCTTGGTGTATGATTTAAGCTTATCGTAGAAGTCGAAAATGATCTCGGCCAGCGGAAATTCATACGTCAAATCCACGCGCGCGGTGTCGATGTAGCTCGTGTTTTTGTGCGCGCCGCGGCGCTCCTGCGCCAGTTTCATAATATTGCCGATGAACTCCGCGGGGGTAATGATTTGCGCGCGAATATAAGGCTCTTCGATGTGATCGATGTCGCCGGCATTCGGCATCAACGCCGGATTGTCGACCACCAGTTTCTCGCCGTTGGTTTTGAATACCCAATACTCGACGTTGGGCACGGTGGTGAGAATATCGAGATCGTATTCCCGCTCCAACCGTTCCTGCACGATTTCCAAATGCAGCAACCCAAGAAAGCCGCAACGAAAACCGAAGCCGAGCGCCACCGAGCTTTCCGGCTCATACACCAGGGAAGAATCGTTGAGCTTGAGCTTGTCAAGCGCGGCGCGCAACTCCTCATACTGCTCGGAGGCTGTCGGGAAAATGCCGCTGAACACCATGGGCTTCACTTCGCGATAACCCGGAAGCGGCTCGACCGCGGGATTGTCGGCGGAGGTAATCGTGTCGCCCACTTGCGTGTCCTTCACTTCCTTCACGCCGGCGATGCAATAGCCCACGTCGCCCGGTTCGAGCTGGGGCTGCGGAAATTTGCGCAGCCGCATAACGCCGACTTCCGCGACTTCGAATTCCTTGCCGGTGGAAAAGAAGCGGATTTTCATGCCCGGCTTAATTATACCATCGAACACGCGGATATACGCAACGGCGCCGCGATAACTGTCAAACATGGAATCAAAAATCAGCGCGCGCGGCGGGTCGCTGGCTTTGCCGCAGGGCGGCGGCACACGTTCGATCACCGCCTGCATGATGTCGGCCATGCCGATGCCCTGTTTGGCGCTGGCCAGAATGATCTCACGCTCGTCGATGCCCAGCACTTCCGTGATCTGATGCTTGACCATCTCGATCTGCGCGCCTTGCAGGTCGATCTTGTTGATCACAGGAATGATGGTGAGATTGTGCTCGAGCGCCAGATAGAGGTTGGAAATCGTTTGCGCTTCCACGCCCTGCGAGGCGTCAACGACAAGAATCGCGCCTTCGCACGCGGCGAGGCTGCGCGAAACTTCATAACTGAAATCGACATGGCCCGGCGTATCGATGAGATTCAATATGTACTCTTTGCCATCGGGCGCGCGGTAATTCATCGTAACCGCATGCAGCTTGATCGTGATACCGCGTTCACGCTCCAAATCCATGCTATCGAGCGTTTGTGAAACGATCTCTTCCTTACGCAGCGCGCCGGTTGTTTCCAGAAAGCGATCTGCCAGCGTGGACTTGCCGTGGTCGATATGAGCAATAATGCAAAAATTCCGAATGTTTTCCTGCATAAATTTTCGAGTCATTCCATAATTAAAAACCAAAAGCGTGAAAGCCCTCCTGGCCAAATTTGGAAGCAGCAATCTATCAAATTTTGTGCAAAGAGACAATAGAAAATCCAGTCACATGATTGTAACCGTGCAAAAAATGCCGCCGGCGCAACCCCGGCTGCCAAGATTGGACATTGACTTTTCTTCCATTTTGAGCTACATTCGCCGTCATGGCGAGCATACCCAATTCAAAAAAGTTGACCCCTGCGGCAATGACCAGCACGGAACTCGAGGCGCTGCAAGCCAAAGTTGCCAATCTCTCGAGCTTGATCGAAGTGAGCATCATCGTCAACAGCACGCTCGATCTCGACAACGTGTTGAGCTTGGTGATGGAGAAAGCGCAAGCGGTGATGCACGCCGAGGCCAGCTCGGTGATGTTGATCAACGAAGCGACCGGCATGCTGGAATGGGAAGTGGCCCTGGGCGAGGTGGGCGAGCAGGTTAAAGATAAAATTCGGTTGCGCGTGGGCGAGGGCATTGCTGGGTGGGTGGCGCAAACCGGCGAGCCGCTAATCGTGCCGGATGTCAGCCAGGACCCGCGCTTTTTCAAAAAGAGCGATGATGTCACGGGTTTCAAGACGCGCTCGATTCTGGCTGCGCCGCTGAAAGTGCGCAACCGCATCATCGGTGTGGCCGAGGTGTTGAATCCCATTGGTGGCCGGAATTTCACCAACGATGATCTGGATTTATTTTCCACGTTTTGCCGCCAGGTTGCGCTAGCCATTGAAAACGCGCGCAACCATCGCGCCATGCTGGAAAAACAGAAGCTGGATCAACAACTTGAGGCCGCGCGCACGATTCAAGAAAGTTTTTTGCCGCAAAAATTCCCGTCCGATCCGCACAATCGTTTCAGCGTGGCCGCCAGGTCGATTCCCGCCATTCAAATCGGCGGCGATTTTTATGATTTTGTAAATTGCAGCGACGAAACGCTTGGCGTGGTGATGGGCGATGTCTCCGGCAAAGGCATGCCTGCCGCGCTGTACATGGCGCGCCTGATGAGCGACTTTCGCATCTACTCGCAAACCGATTCGCATCCCGCCCAGGTGTTGGAAACCATCAATCACATTCTCGTCGAACGCGGACGCCGCGGCATGTTTGTAACCTTGCAATATATTTTGCTCGATCTTGCCACCGGCAAGGTGAATTATGCCACCGGCGGACATTTACCGTTTTTTTGGCTGCGGAATAACGGCAAATCCGGTGAGTTTATCGGCAAAGGCGGAGGCGCGCCGCTGGGCATTCTGGCGGAATCGCGTTTTGCGCAAAAATCAATGCAGCTCGCGCCGGGCGATTATCTCATCATTTTTACCGACGGCGTGATCGAGGCCAAAAACAGCGATACCAAACAATATTCCATGGAACGCTTGGGGAAGAGCCTGCGGCGGCCCTGGCCCTCGCCGCAAGCGCTGGTGGATCATTTGATGCAAGATGTGCAGCGTTTCACCGGCGGCGAAGCGCAACATGACGATCAAACCGTGGTGGTTCTGCGCTGGGGCTGAGATTCACACGCAACCGACATCTTTATGAACAAACACGCTGAACACGAAGCCGTGCCTGCGGCGCTCGCCCGCTTGTTCTCATCGGAAGATCGTGAGCAGATAGCGACGGCGATAAAAAAAGCCGAGGGCCGCACCGCCGGTGAAATCGTGCCGTTTGTCGTTGAACAAAGCGATGATTATGAAATCGCCTGGTGGCGCGGCGGCATGAGTTTGAGTTTGAGCGTCATTCTTGCGCTGTTGTTGCTGCGGGAGTTTACGTCGCTCTGGCTCAATCTCGGCTTGGCGCAAATCGTCATTTTGATTTTGGGCGCGCAGGCGGTGGGCATGGCTGCCGTCTATTTCACGCCCGCATTGAGACGCTTTTTTGCCGGACAACGCTTGCTCGATCTGCGCGTGACGCAGCGCGCGGCGGAAGCCTTTGTTGCAGAGGAAATTTTCCGAACTAAAGATCGCACGGGCATTCTGATTTTTTTGAGTCTGCTCGAACGCAAAGTAATCGTGTGGGGCGATGTCGGCATCAATGCCAAAGTCGAGCAGCACGAATGGAACGAAGTCGTGCAGCTCATCATCAGCGGCATGCGCGCCGGGCAACCCAGCCGCGGGTTGATTGCAGCCATTGAAAAATGCGGCGAGCTGTTGCACCGGGAGGGCGTCATCCGCCGGCCGGATGATACTGACGAATTAACCGATGCCCTTCGTTTCGGCAACCATCTGAATTAGCAACCAAGCGCATCGCATGACGATACGGTTTTTTCTCTGCTTTTTCTATTTCGCTTTCGTCGCACTGCCAGCGCAAACGCTCGAGGTTCCGTTCTTAGCCGCGAGAGTGAACGATACCGCCGGCATGCTCTCTTCGGCGACCATCGAGGAGCTGGAGCAGACTCTCAAGACGCACGAAGATTCGACTTCCAATCAAGTCGTCGTGCTCACGATTGCCGGTTTGCAGGGCGAAGTATTGGAGGAATTCTCCCTGCGTGTAGTAGAGACATGGAAGATCGGTCAGGCCGATAACGATAATGGCGTGTTGCTGTTGATCGCCCGCGATGATCGCGCCGTGCGTATCGAAGTCGGCAGCGGCCTGGAAGGCGATTTGCCGGACATCACTTGCGGTCGCATCATTCGCAATGAAATCGTGCCGCGTTTTCGCGACGGTGATTTTGACGGCGGCGTGCGTAACGGCGTACATGCGATTCTCGCAGCCATTCAAGGCGCTTATGTCGCAAGCGATGAGCCGGCATCTTCGGAGCTTGATTGGAAAGGCCGGCTGCTGATGCTCTTCGTTTTTTCAGTTGTCGTCGGGATGTTCACATACATCTGCGCCGTTTCAGAAGGCTTCTCCGGCTGGTTCTTGTATTTCTTTCTGATTCCGTTTTGGTTCGCATTTCCGCTGGTGATTTTGGGAACGCGAGGCGGGATGGCTGCATTTGGCGCGTATTTATTCGGCATCGGCGGGCTGAAATTGTGGTTGAGCTTCAGCCCAAAGGGCAAAGCGCAGCAAAAAAAATGGTCAAAGAAATGGGGAGGCAGCACGGGCGGCGGCTGGCGTTCCTCCGCGGGCGGCAGTTCGGGGCGCAGCGGTTCTTCCGGCGGCGGTTTTTCGGGAGGCGGCGGCAGCTTTTCCGGCGGCGGCGCTTCCGGCGGATGGTGAACATGAGAGAACAAAAATTTTGAAACACGGGTGTTGTGTTGTTGAAAAGTGAAGCAGAGCGGCCTATCACATTTTGATTCTGCAACATTTTGACGTGCAGGAGTTGTATGAAAGGGATAAAACGAAAACGCGCGAACGCGGCCAAACTAACCAGCGACACAGTTGAATTCCGGGTGGCGAGCGATCCCAAGCTGCTCAAAATCATTCGCGCCGGCATCGCGCATTTGTGCGAATTGATCGGCTTTACGCCGCAGCAAAGCTTGCAAACCACGCTGGCCGTGGATGAGGCGTGCGCGAATATCATTAAATATGCTTATGACGGCGCGACCGACAAGCCCATCATCGTCACCGCGCGCATGATTCAAAACGGCATCGAAATCATCTTGCGCGATTTCGGGAAAAAGGCCGTACTCACAGAAATCAAATCGCGCGATCTCAACGACATTCGCCCCGGCGGCCTGGGCGTGCATCTCATTCGCAGTGCGATGGACGTCGTCGCCTATGACACGGGCCTCAAACGCGGCAATCAATTGCGTTTGGCAAAATTTTTTGTATCAGACCCAGCTTCCGCAGAGACGGAGAAATCGTCTCTTGTTCATGCAAGCCCATGAGAGTTGGAACGGGTTGCTGGTTGCTTGTTGCTGCCCGCGAGTCATGACCAACCAGCAACCAGTAACGAGGAACCAACAACAAGAAAAGGAATCGTCATGCTTGACATCGTCACACGTCAAAAGGATCAGGCCACGATCATCGCCATTTCGGGTGACGTGGATCTCTACTCGTCGCCGGAGGTGCGCAAAGTCATCATCGGCTTGACTAACAAGAAGGCGCCGCTCATTGTGGTGGATTTGCGCGCCGTCAATTATATGGACAGCTCCGGCATTGCGACGCTGGTCGAAGGCCTGCAGCAAATGAGCAAATATCAAGGCGAATTGCGACTGTTCGGCCTGGGCGCTGCGGTGCGTGAAGTCTTCGAGCTGAGCCGCTTGGACAAAGTCTTCCAAATTTATGAAAGTGAAGACGCGGCGTTGCGGAACGGCAAAACCTCGCGTGAAGAACTGCAATCTGCCGCAGGATAAAACGGCGCCCGGAAAAGTTATGGTTTAATGAATGCAGCGGCGCTCAAGCCGCGCGCATAAAACATTAGAATGAATTTGCTCTCATGACGAAGGTGTTGGGATATCTAGGCCGGCAAACGCTGCAATTTTTAGTACATCTCGATCGCTTCGCACGCTTGAGCGTGGAAACGGTGTGGTGGACGATCGTCGCGCCGTTCAAAGGCGAGAAAATGCGTGTGCGCAGCCTCATCGAGCAAGTCGTGCGCATCGGATATGAATCGCTGCCCATCGTCCTGGCCATCGCCTTTTTCGTGGGAATTATTCTGGCGATGCAAGCGGCGTATCAACTTAAACGTTTTGGCGCAACGATTTTCGTCGCCGATCTCGTCGGCGTTTCGGTGATTCGCGAATTAGGCCCGCTGCTCACCGCCATCGTCATTGCAGGCCGCAGCGGCTCGGCCATTGCCGCGGAGATCAGTTCCATGAAAGTGGCAGAAGAGATTGATGCGCTGCGCACCATGGGTCTAAATCCCATCGGTTTCTTAGTGGTGCCGCGCGCCCTGGCCCTGATGATCGCGTTGCCCTGCCTGACGGTTCTCGCGGATTTAGTAGGCATTTTCGGGGGTTATCTGCTCGCCATCACCACACTGGATTTCTCCACGCTGCGATATTTTAATCAAACCTCGGCGGCGCTGACGATGAAGGACTTGATCACGGGATTGGTCAAAAGCGAATGTTTTGCCATAATCATCGCGATGGTGGCTTGTTATGAAGGTTTTCGCGCCGAAGGCGGGGCCGTGGGCGTGGGCAAATCGACCACAACAACAGTTGTTGCCTCGATTTTCTTAATCATCGCTGCGGATGTTTTTTTTACCGCATTGTTTTATGCGAGTTTCTGAAATGCCTGCAAAAGAACTGCTGAAAGCCATTGACTTCGCCCTGGAAAACCGCTGGGACGAGTCGCATCAAATCGTGCAGCAGTACGAAGACGATCATCTCGCCAGCTGGATTCATGCGGTGTTGCACAAAATCGAAGGCGATCTCAGCAACAGCCGTTATTGGTATCGCCGCGCCGGCAAAATGGAACACCTCGACGACGCGCCGGAGCAGGAATTGCATCACATCAAATCGCTACTCGCCTGACGCATGCCAACGACTCCGACTCCGCTCAACGGCCCGCTGCGCCTGCCTGAAGACATTATCATTTCGATTCGCGATCTCGTCACGCATTATGGCAACCGGCCAATTTTGCAGGGCATCAATCTCGATATTCGGCGCGGCGAAACCATGGTCATTCTCGGGCGCTCGGGTTGCGGCAAAAGCACGCTGTTGCGCCATCTCGTGGGGTTGGCCTTGCCGACCTCCGGCCAAATCATCATTAAGGGTTATGATCTCGCTGCGATGAGCGAGGGAGAAACGGCGCCCGTGTTGCGCAAAATGGGCATGCTGTTTCAAGGCGCGGCTTTGTTCAACTCCATGACGGTGGGCGACAACGTTGCCCTGCCGCTGCGCGAACATACGCGCCTGGAAGAATCGACCATCAAAATTATGACGCGCATCAAGCTCGAGCTCGTCGGCTTGGCGGGTTTTGAAAATTTTATGCCGGCGCAATTGAGCGGCGGCATGAAAAAACGTGCAGGCCTGGCGCGCGCCATTGCCATGGACCCGGAGATTCTGTTTTGCGACGAACCCTCGGCCGGTCTGGACCCGGTGGTGGCCGTGGGCATCGATGAATTGATTCTCAAGCTCAAACGCGCCTTCAATATGACCACGGTGGTGGTGACGCATGAGCTGGCCTCGGTTTTCAAAATTGCGGATCGCATTGCCATGTTGCATGAAGGCCAGATCGTGGCGATGGGCACGCCGGAAGAACTGCGCGACAACGCGCATCCCATCGTGCAACAATTTTTTAACCGGCTGCCGGATGCAGAAGAATTGAATTCGGAGGCGTATCTCAACACCTTGGTGGGCGCATAGTGTACGGTTGCCTTGAAAAATTTATCCGGCTGGATGCCATTTTAGAAATGGCTATCTCTACAAATCAAGGTAACGGTGCATGAGCCTGCAACAGAGGTTTGCCCCGGCATGATCAAAATCTAGAGGTAAATTTTTTATGGAATATCATTCCCGCGAAGTCAAAGCCGGTCTTTTGGTGATTCTGAGTTTGCTCGCGTTTATGGCGTTTATATTCACCATCACTAAAATCGACTGGGAACGCAAGGAAAAAACGTTTACCGCGCGCTTCGACTATATCGGCGGCATTGATCGCGGCGCGATGGTACGCTTCGGCGGCTTTTTGATCGGCACGGTCACGGATTTGTACATCGCCCCGGATGACAACAGCCAAATCGAGATCGTGTTGACCGTGGATTCGCGCGCGCCCGTGCGCAAAGATTCGGAAAGCTTTATCACCACCATCGGCATTATGGGAGAATCATATATCGAAATCACCCCCGGCACGAATGAAGAAGAGCTGCTCGGCTCCGGCGGCCGTTTGCGCACGCGCGAAGTGCCGGCGCTGAACCGGCTCAGCGAGCCGTTCATGGATGTTAGCAAACAATTGGCGTTGTTGCTGGTGCAGGCAAATGATTTGCTCAACGACACCAACCGCCGGCGCTTTTCCAACATGCTCGCCAATGCCGATTCGCTGCTGGGCAGCAATGCCAGCGAAATTTCCGGAATCGTTTCGAATTTAAATGCGCTCACGTTTCAAATGCAAAACTTCAGCGCCAAACTCGACAAGCTGATGGGCGAAAACGCGCAGACCTTGGACACCACAATGGCGAGTTTGAATGTAACCCTGACGCGCATTGACACACTGCTGCAATCGTTGAATGAAACCATGCAGGTGTTGAACGATGTGGCGCTCACCAATCAAACCAATCTGCACGGCACGATGGAGAATTTGGAGCGCGCGACCAACGATTTCGCGCAATTCAGCCGCACGCTCAAAGAACGCCCGTGGAATTTGATCCGCAAATCTTCGCCGCCGGAGCGCAAGCTGCCGGATTAAGCCGCGCCTGGTGACAATCGCGCTGGCAAATCAAGTATGCGAATGCACTGCTATCCGGTTAAGCTCAAAAATTGGTTTTGGGCGAACGAAGAATAACGAGTTAGCTTCAGAAAAAGCTAAAAATTTCTCAAAAACAAGCTTCGAAGAATAATGCCAAAGCATAGAATCGCATCTTGACCCTATAAATATTAGTCAAAATCGTAGTTGCTTTGGTGG
>SZPB01000218.1 GCA_030263535.1 Cytophagia bacterium CHB2 | reverse complement strand
CAGACCTTTCACACTGCTCAAGTTCCGCACGATGACCGACGCCCGTGACAGCGCCGGCACGCTACTGCCTGATGAGCAGCGTTTGACTCGCTTTGGACGCTGGCTGCGCAGCACCAGCCTGGATGAGCAAATCGACAAAGCGCTGGCAACGCCCGCAGCGGGCAAGGCCGCTGATTCACTCGCCGAGTTGAAAAAGAAGATGGGCATCACAGCAGGCTAAACGTAGTCAAAAATAGGCAAAAGCCGCTGAAGCTGAAAACGCTTTAGCGGCTTTTCATTGAACGTCAAACCTACCCCCATTCCGCCAGCAGGCGATCCATCTCATCTTCCGCTTCCTGCCGTTGCATTTCCATGTCACGCAATGCTTTGAGGTCGGCTGCAATATCGAGCTTTCGAACAACCGGTTCGCCGGAGACGTAGCGCGAAAACATGAGATTGAAATCATGTCTTGTTTCAATCTCGCGCAACGTTGCAACCGCGGCAAAGCCGGTTAGATTCCGGTTTTGCGCCAGCCAGTTGCGTGCACGATCTTCCGCCTGCGCCAGCGCCTGCCGGCGCGCCTCAAAATAATCAATTAGCGCCTGCTTGCGGTCGGCGTCTGCAGCGCAGTTCTCAAGCTCACGCTGTTGCAGCTTGGCAAGATTGTCCCGGCGTTCTCGCATCAGTTGCTCGAAAGCGGAAACCATTTTATCTGCAGAACCAAAGGCGCGGTAAGCGGCAACAAGCTTGAGTATGTCCGCCTCTTGTAATCCCTGCTGCATACTTTTGAGCTCGATGCGGCTGGCGGCGTCAATAAACAGCACTTTGCCGTGACGCGACTTGGGCTTGCTGCGATTCAAAATCAAAACGGCGAACGGTAAACTCGCGCCGTAACCCAGGCCGCTGGGCAAGCCGATCACCGCCTCGATAACGTCGCGCTGGGGATGCAACAGTGCGGCACGAATGTCTTTTTCAACGCCGGTACGAAACAATGCGCCGTGCGGCACGATGATGGCCGCGCGGCCGCGCTGGTTGAGCGCGGCCAGGGCATGCTGCACGAAAGCAAGGTCTCCGCGTTTCTGCGGCGGCACACCGTCTGCGAAGCGTTGCCAGGAATCATGCAGCGCCTCCTCAAAATTCCAATTGGTCAGCGGCATCGGCGGATGCGCTAGCAGAAGGTCGAATGTCATCAAGCGGCCCTCTTCATCCAAAATGGGATCCCCCAGGGTGTCACCCAGTTTGAGATGAACATCTGCCAGCCCGTGCAACAGCATTTGCAATTGACAAAGCGCCAATGTTTCGGCCTCAAGTTCTTCGCCGTACAACGAGAGATTTTGCGGATTGCCTGCGTGTTCCGCCAGATATTGCCGGAATGCCGCCAGGCCTCCGCCGGCGCCGCACACGGGGTCGCAAACGCGCATCCCCTCTTGCGGTTGCAAAAGTTCGACAAGCAGACGCATGATTGCCGGCGGGCTGGCAAAATCTCCGGCTCGCTTGCCTGCTAGCTGGGCAAAATAATTGAGTACATGCGCCAACGCTTGATGGAAAACCTCGCCGGTCAAAAAGTGCTGGGGCAGGAGCTTGACGGCATCGAAATGCTGCAACAATCGATACAGCAAAGCATTCGTCGCGGCCAGCCCCAAATCTTTTACCGCCGCATCTAAATGAATTTGATTGAACACCCCCATCAGCGGAATCGGATTGCGCTGCGCCAAAGCGGCATATGCCGTGGCCAGCGCATGTACGCACGTGTCTTGCGCCGCCAACAACAGCGGCCAGCGCGCCTCCGGCGGCACAAAAAAGCGATGCTCATCCGGGTCGCCTGCAATACTCGCGGCTTCAGATTCCGCGCTGCCGCGGGCGAGTTCACGCGCATACACGGTATCGTAGCGCGCTTGAAATTCATCCGATACGCGTTTCAAAAAAATAAGGGCTAACAAATGATTGCGCAGCAGCAGGGGATCGATTTCGGCGCGCATCAAATCCACCGCGGCAATGAACTGCGCGCTGAGCGACTCAACAGTAAAAACAGGGTTTGACATTTTACCCTCCATTTTCGAACAACGTGTTCAACGTGATTTGCCGAGCAATTTCCAGGCGTTTTTCCGCGGCGGCCAGCGCCAATGCGTGCTGGCGTTCGGCTGCGGCCAGCAATCTGGCGAGTTGATGCTGGCGCGGAAGTGGCGGCAGCGGCAACCGGATTTTTTTAAGGGCGCGCACGGTAAGATTTTTTTGTTTGGTGGTGGATTGCGAGGCTTTCTCCAGCACGTTGCGGCCCGCGGGATGGCAGAAATAGGCATGCAACACTGCCGGCAGAAATTCGGGGCCGCAGCGCACAACGATTATGTTGGAGTCGACCAGCATGCCCGCGGCTTTCTCCGGCGTTAATGCAAGACGAACATCCGTGCCCCGGCAGGTGACCAACAAATCGCCGGCGGCGATCTGATAAAAAGCCGGATCAATTTCCGGCAGGAGACTCACGGTCTCAATCGCTTCCCAATTCAGGCCGGCATGATGAATTGCTTTCATGCCGATCAGGCTCATGCGCAAGCCGTATTTTTGCGCGGGCGCAACCCGGCCCTGGCGCGCCAGGCCGACGAAGATTTCCGCAATCTCTTCCAATGGTAAAAAAGTATAGGTTGGCATAAACATGACTCATGGTTGGTGAGGCCGGCCGGTCACCCAAAGCAGCGCATGAAGGAGGATCACCCGACAAGCAACCGGCCAGTATTTCGAATTCATTCGCGCACAGTGACATCGCTGATGAGATAACTTTCTGGGTCGCGCGATTTGATGTAACAGCGCACAGTCTTTCCGCCGACATGCGCTTCGAGCCGGCGCTTGGCTGCTTCGCCCGCCTCCGTGCCGGGCGGCGGCGCGCTTTGGCTGAGGCGAATTAGCTCAACCGGTTTGTAAGGATAGTCGTTGCCCGCGCCCACCACAGCAACTTGCATTTCGAAGGTGTCGCCATCGATAACGCGCAACACCGGACCTTCAATCCAATCTTCCATCCGCATGACTTTGCCTTTCTGTGGCGATGCCACATTTTAAAGATTGAAATCTCCGGCAAAATCAGCTATATTCGGTTGCTTTTGCGATCGAGCTGATTTTGTCGGCTTGATTGTATGCACGCTGCGTTCATCGCCATGAACGCAGCGTTTTTTATTTAAAGGGAACAAATTATACCCAATGTGGCGAACACGATAGTACATTTTTTTGTATTTGTCAATATTTTTTGTACAAATAATACTAAAAAATTTATATTTAATAATATTTTTACTAAATATTTTGAAATTAGAATTTATAGCAATGCCATTATTTTATGAACCTTAGCAAAAGTTATGATGCGATAATTCACAACAGGCCTACAACCAATACCGCTCATTTAACATTTCGTTCGTCCTCATCCGTGCTCCAAAAAGTATCGGCGATCAAAGCACGTGGAACGCCTTGGGGTGTAGCCGAAAGCCCCATCACGTGCATTTTTCGTGATGCTAACGACCCGATTCTTAGTAGGAGTTTTGAGCGAAAATTGGCTTTCCGGCCACACCCCAGGCGCTGGCGCGCCCGAGGAAAGCGGAGAATAGGCTTGCATTTATGCACACTCCGTTTTATATTTGCCTTCCTGAAAACAATGCCAGATTTTGGAGATCGACATGAAAGACAGTATTCACCCGAATTATCGTTTAGGCACGGTTACCTGCGCCTGCGGCAACACCTTCCGCGTGCGCAGCACGATCGGAGAGCAGCGCATTGAAATCTGCTCCCAATGCCATCCGTTCTTTACCGGCAAACAAAAACTCATTGACTCTGCCGGCCGCGTGGAAAAATTCAGAAAAAAATACGAGGCTACAGCAAAGAGCGCACCGGCACAAGCTTAACGAGTGAATTCAACGGCATGAACGGAATGCATCATCAGAAGCAAGAACGATGTATTCCGTTTTTTGTTTATAGCGGATAAAAATCCAAAACACCAAAGCATTGAGCGAAAACAACGCTATGGCTGAAAGTCAACTCATGGTTGGGGGACAAGCAGTCATCGAAGGCGTGATGATGCGCACGCCAGAGATGGTCACGGTAGCCTGCCGCCGCGCCAACGGCTCGATCACAGTTTTGAAAAAGCCGTATCGCTCGCTGCTGGCGCGCCACAAATTTCTTGCGCTGCCCATTTTTCGCGGCGCGATCGTGTTGATCGAAGCGCTGGTGCTTGGCATGCAAGCACTAACCTATTCCGGCGACTTGGTGGAACACGACATGCGCCCGGCCGGCAACGGCAAAGAAGCCGCCACGCCGTCCTTGCCCGGCCAGCGCTCGAAATCCGACAAAATTAAAATGGGGTTGACGCTCGGGATTACGCTCGCCATCGGCCTGGGAATTTTCTTTTATATTCCGCTGGTGTTGACGGATCTCACCGGCGCGCGTTCGGGATTTTGGTTTAATTTGATCGACGGCATCATCCGCATGATTTTCTTTTTGGGTTATATCGCATTGATCTCGCGCATCAAAGAAATTCAGCGCGTGTTCGAATATCACGGCGCCGAGCATAAGAGTATATTCAATCATGAAGCCAACACTGAGTTAACGCCCGAGAACTCCGCTGCATTTTCGCGTTTCCATCCGCGTTGCGGCACCAGTTTCTTGCTGATTGTCATGGTGGTCAGCATCTTCGTGTTTATGTTTCTCGGCCGGCCCGACACGGTGGCAGAACGGCTGGTACGCTTGCTGTTTATCCCGGTGATTGGCGGCGTCTCCTATGAGTTGATCCGATTGTCGGGCGCCGGCTATCGCCATCCCTTCTGGCGCACACTGATTGCGCCCGGCCTGTGGCTGCAGCGCCTGACCACGCGCGAGCCGGATCATTCTCAATTGGAAGTTGCGATTGTTGCTTTGCAAGCCGCGCTGGGCAAGGATGTTGCGGCATTGCCCAACGTCATCGTGGACGACGGGAAAGCAGTGGCGGTGCAAACGGCTTAATCCTGAGGTGGGTAAGGTTCAGGTGATGACTTGAAAGTATCACAACGTTCTGCATTCAAACGGGAGAACAGCCATGCGCGACGATTTGAAAATTTCAGAAATAGAAGAGCAATGCAATGGTCAATGGGTGGTTGTTGAAATCACCAAACGTGATCGCTATCGCAATCCTTTGCGGGGCCGGCTTCTGTTCAATGGCTCCGATCAGAGGAAAATATATCAGAACGGGCGCTTATATCGTGAAGCTCACCCCGGCGCAGAGCTTTATTCTTTTTATGCCGGCGACCCGATTCCACAAGGCATTGGAGTGATGTTTGCAAAAGAGTGATCGGATTGACGGGCGTTTTGCTTATGGCGGCGTATTGCTCGTGCCGGTGGAACTGAATGGTTTCGGTTTGAGGTTCATGGTTGATACTGGTGCGGCTGTTTGCGCGATTAGCCGGAAAGCATTGGATCAAGTCGTTGCGGAACCGACAGTTCAAAAGGTTACGATTGCACCGAACTCGTGACGGCCTCAACTCTACGTATTGATGATTTCGTCGTCGGTGGCAAGATGCAAAAAAATATGCTGGTGACAATTGTTGACCTTCCTCCAGGCTTTCAGCTCGATGGACTCCTCGGCATGAATTTTCTGGGCAAATACCGCTTCACGATCGAGCCTGACACCGCAACGTTGATCTTGCGCAACATTCCCGTTAAAAAAACAAAATAAAATGCTGGCCAAACTCGACAAAATAGAAAAACGCTTCGAAGAGCTAAACGCGCTGTTGAGCAGCCCGGAAGTTGCGGCCAATCCCAAACGTTTGCGCGACACGGCAAAAGAACGCAACGAACTCGAAGCCGTAGTCAAAAAATATCATGAATATAAATCTCTGCTGCGCAGTATCGACGACGATAAGCGCCTGCTCACCGAAAGCAACGATCGCGAACTGCACGAATTGGCCTCGGTCGAATTGGAAGAATTGGAAACCCGGCTGCCCGCCCTCGAAGAAGAATTAAAGCTGTTGCTCGTGCCGCGCGATCCCTCGGACGCGCGCAACGCCATCATGGAAATTCGCGCGGGCACCGGCGGCGACGAGGCGGGCTTGTTTGCCGGCGATCTTTACCGCATGTACACACGCTTCGCCGAGCGCCAGGGCTGGCAGCTTGAAGTCATATCGAGCAATGCCCAGGGCATCGGCGGTTTCAAGGAGATCATTTTTCAAATCAACGGCAAGGACGTCTTCGGCAAACTGAAGTACGAAGGCGGTGTGCATCGCGTGCAACGTGTTCCGGCCACGGAACAGAGCGGCCGCATTCACACTTCCGCGGCCAGCGTGGCCGTGCTGCCCGAGGCCGAAGAAGTCGACATTGACATCAACATGAACGATCTACGCATCGATGTTTTTCGTTCCTCCGGACCGGGCGGGCAAAGCGTGAACACCACGGATTCTGCCGTGCGCATCACGCATGTTCCCACGGGACTGGTGGTGCAATGCCAGGACGAGAAATCACAGCTCAAAAACAAAACCAAAGCGCTGCGCGTCTTGCGTTCGCGCTTGCTCGAGATCAAACAAAACGAAGAGCGCGCCAAGGTTGCCAGCGCGCGCAAACAAATGGTGGGCAGCGGCGACCGCAGCGATAAAATTCGTACTTACAATTTCCCACAAAACCGCGTGACCGATCATCGCATCGGCCTGACGATTTACCGGCTGGATGAGGTTTTGGACGGGAACTTGAACGAGTTTATCGAACAGCTTTCTCTGGCCGATCGCACAGAGAAACTCAAACAAGAAATCTAAGCGCTGGCGGGATTCGTGGAAACAAACATTGCCTCCGCTCATCACCTGCGTGCGCGGCAATCTCCTCAATCGCTGTACATGAGCATGACGACATCTGTCGATGTAAATCAGCCCCTCCCCCAGTTGATTCGCAGTCTTTCCGAACATTTTCAAAAGGCCGGATTTCCTTCTGCTCTCGCCGAAGCGGAGTGGCTGCTGGCGGGCATTCTGCAAACCCGACGTTCAGAGCTTTATGTCGAACGCAATCGTGTTCTCACCGTCGAGCAGCAAGAAATACTCAAGCAATATTACTGCCGGCGGCTGCAACGGGAGCCGCTGCAATATATCTTGCAATCCTGCGAATTTTTTGGTATTGAATTCAAAGTCAATCCCGCCGTGCTCATTCCGCGGCCGGAGACGGAGCTGTTGGTGGAAAGAGTCATCACATTGGCGCAAACGTTCAAGGCCGCACGCATTGCTGATTTGGGCACGGGTTCCGGCTGCCTCGCCGTCAGCCTTGCCAAACATCTGCCGGCGGCGAAGGTGCTGGCAATCGACATTTCAGCGGAAGCCTTGAAAGTGGCGGAGGAAAATGCGCAAGCGAATGGCGTGGCGCAGAAAATTACTTTTCGCCAAGCCGACATGTGTGCTTCTATAGATGCCATTCATTCAAATCAATTTGATATCGTCGTGTCGAATCCGCCCTACATTCTGCCGGCGGAGCGCGACGAGTTGCAGCCGGAAATTCGGGATTTTGAGCCGGAAGCCGCGCTTTTTGTCGAGGGCGATGGACTCAAATTTTATCGTTGTATTTTGGCGTTCTGCCAGCGTCATTTGAAACCCGGCGGCTGGGTGGCTTGCGAAATGGCGAGCCAGAGAAGCGCTGCGATTGAAAAACTCTTTCGGGAATCCAACTTTGCGAGTGTCGAGATCATGCCGGATTATGCCGGATGGCCCCGGCATCTCACTGCACAAAAAAGCTGAGGAGGCTCTGGTGATCAACAGCAACATTTTCCGGGAATATGATATTCGCGGTATTGCGGAGACGGAATTGACCGATGAGAACGTTGCGCTCATCGGAAAAGCTTTTGCGACCTGGATGTTGGCGCAAGGCCGCAAGCGGCTCGTGGTCGGGCGCGATTTACGACTCTCCTCGAATCGTTTGCGCGACGCGATGGTGAATGCGATGCTGGGTTGTGGTGTCGACATCATCGATATCGGCGTGGTGCCAACGCCCACGCAGTATTTTGGCATCATTCATTTCGAGGCTGAGGGCGGTGTGATGATCACCGGCAGTCACAATCCGCGCGAATACAACGGCTTCAAAATGTCAAAAGGCCTGCGGGCGGACGACGGCCATCTCAGCGTGGGCGCGGTTTATGGCCAGGATATTCAGGAACTTTATCAAATCATCCGCTCGAATCAGTTCGCCACCGGCAAGGGTAAAATCGAGATCGTCACCATTACTCCCGAATACATTTCCGCCATCAAGCAACGCGTCAAAATTCACAAGAGACTCAAGATCGTCGTCGATCCCGGCAACGGTTGCGGCGCGTTGTTCGCGCCCGATTTGTGGGAAGAGATGGGTTGTGAAGTCGTGCGCCTATATGCCGAGCCGGACGGCAATTTCCCCAATCATTTGCCTGACCCGACGGTGATGAAATACATTAAAGATTTGCGCGAGAAAGTCCTGGCTGAGAAAGCGGATTTGGGCATCGGCTATGACGGCGACGCCGATCGCATGGGCATTATCGACAATCTTGGCCGCCCGATTTTCGCGGACAAGCTTTTGGCGCTGTTCGCACGCGATACCTTGACGCGCTATCCGGGCGCCACCATCGTTTTCGATGTAAAATGCAGCCAGGCCTTGCCGGAGATGATTGAGAAAGCCGGCGGCAAACCCTTGATGTGGAAAACCGGCCATTCGCTGTTGAAAGCAAAAATGAAGGAGGAGCATTCTCCGCTTGCCGGCGAGATGAGCGGACACATTTTCTTTAGCGACGGCTACTTCGGTTTTGACGACGCCATTTTTGGCAGCGGCCGCCTGATGCAAATTCTCACGCAATCCGGCAAAACCATGGCGCAACTGCACGATGAGGTGCCGGCATTCGTTTCCACTCCCGAGATTCGCATCGATGCGACGGACGAAGACAAGTTCAACGTCGTCGCCGATCTCGTCGCCTATTTCAAGAAAAGTTATCAAGTCATTGACATTGACGGCGCGCGCGTGCTGTTCGGCGACGGCTGGGGCCTGGTGCGCGCTTCAAACACGCAGCCGGTGCTGGTGATTCGCTTCGAGGCGAAGACACAAGAACGCTTGCACCAAATCGCAGAAATTTTCAAAAAGAAGCTGCGTGAATATCCGTCGGTTAAATTCACGGATGAGGATTTTGAAGTGGCGTAGCAAGGGGCTACTCGATGGAATTTGAATGGGATCCGAGCAAGGCAAGCCAGAATCTACGGAAGCATAAAATATCCTTTGGCGAGGCCGCGACCGTGTTTCGCGACCGATTGAGTATTGCAATTGATGACCCTGATCATTCAATTCGAGAAGAACGTTTTATTATTATCGGAGTCTCGGAACGGCAGAGGCTGTTGATGGTAGCCTATACCGAGCGCGGTAAGAGAATTCGCATCATCAGCGCTCGGCGGTTAAACCCGACGGAGAGAAGAGCCTATGAAAAGGAAATCAAAAACCGATTTGAACGATGAACTGCGTCCGCACTATGATTTGCGCCACCTATTGCCTGGCGGTGTGCAAGGCAAATATGCGGAACGTTATCGCGCGGGCACCAATCTCGTACTTTTGGAGCCGGATATTGCAAAGGCTTTTTCGAGTGACGAGGAGGTAAATGAAGCCCTGCGTTTGGTGTTGCAGATGACCCGAATTCGCCTCGACAAAAAGCGGCGCTTGCAGAAACAAAAAGCCTGAGTCAAGTGCATGCAACTTGAAAAGTATGACGGCCGCGCCGAGGAAGAGATTCCATGCATTGAAAGTACCAGGATTAAACCAATCAAACGGCGGTCTTCATAGTCCCGTCCGGTTTCCTGAAAAAATAGTTCGATTTGACTTCCAAAGGAGTTCCCGTGTCTCAACTCATGATCAGCATCTCCGGCATACGCGGGGTGGTTGGTGAAGGATTGACCCCTGAAGTTGCATTGACGTTTGCGCAGGCATTCGGCACATATTGCAAAACCGGCAAAGTCGTGCTCGGCCGCGATTCGCGCGTGTCCGGGCCGATGTTGCACGGCGCTGTCACTGCCGGCTTGCTTGCCACCGGCTGTGAGGTTGTCGATCTCGGCATTGCCTCGACTCCCACCACACAATTGGCCACTGAAAAACAACATGCGGCCGGCGGCATCATTCTCACCGCGAGCCACAATCCCGTGATGTGGAACGGCATGAAACTGCTGGCGCATGACGGCCTGTTTCTCGACGGCGAAGAAGGCGCAAAGGTAAATGCTATTCGCGCGAGCCGCGCTTTTGCGCTGAAAACGTGGGATCAACTCGGCGCGCTGAGAGCCTATAACAACGCGGTTTCAGATCATCTGCAAGCGGTGTTAAGCCTGCCTTATTTGAATGTCGAACAAATTCGCCGACGTAGATTCAAAGTCGTGGCGGATTGTGTGAATGGCGCGGGCGGCGTAATTGTCCCGCAATTGCTTGACAGCCTCGGCTGTGATGTCACCTATCTTAATCTTGAGCCGCACGGGCGGTTTCCGCGCAATCCTGAGCCGACGCCTGAGAACTTAACCGAGCTGGGCCGCGCCGTGCAGGAACACCGCGCCGATATTGGCCTTGCGGTCGATCCGGATGCCGATCGCCTGGCGCTGGTTTCAGAAAAGGGCAAGCCGCTTGGGGAAGAATATACGCTAGCCCTTGCCGTGGATTTTTTCCTGCGACGCAAGAAAGGCAAAGTTGCGGTGAATGCTTCAACCTCGCGCGTCATCGATGATCTTGCTGAAAAGCACGGCTGCACCGTCGAACGTACCAAAGTCGGCGAGATCAATGTTGCCAAGCGCATGCGCGAGATCGGCGCGGTGATCGGCGGCGAAGGCAACGGCGGCGTCATCTCGCCGGAGGTTCATCTCGGCAGGGATTCGCTGGTGGGCATCGCATTCATGCTGCAACATCTCGCGGAGTTTCAAGGCCCGTTGAGTGAGTTGCATCACGCGCTGCCGCAATATGTGATGTGCCGCAAAAAGCTCGAGCTTGATGATCAACAGAAAGCGAAGGCAGTTTTGCAGAAGCTCCAGGACGTCTATGCCCATGAACAGCTTGATCTGCTTGA
>SZPB01000217.1 GCA_030263535.1 Cytophagia bacterium CHB2 | reverse complement strand
CCTGCTGCGCAACGATATCGAATTCACCCAGAGCCTCTACAACGACATGCGCGCCATCGAGAATCTGGATTTGAGCAATTCCTACGCGGTTTCGAATTTCATCATCAACGGCGACCGTTTGAACTTCTGGCTGCCGGGCACGACCACGGATGTTTCGCAATCCGCCCTGGGCGTGAACTCTCTCATCGGCAACGCCAAAGAGCTGGAAAAAACTTACAATAGTTTTGCCGTATCGACACAATATGATGAAATCCCCTCGGATTTGGATACGCGCCGGCATAACGCGCTGCTCGGGCAGGAAGCGTTTTCGAAAGCGTTGCTCGAATATGCCGCGAAGAGCCAAGTGCTGGCGAAAACGTATGATTCAATGGCGGTGGAGCTGCAACAGCAAGTGATCAACAATAAAAACAAATTCACCGAAGCGGAACGTACACAATTTTTGCTGGAGGCTGTGAAGCTGCGCGAGTTTTCGAATTCCTATTATGAAAAGTATTTGAAGTATTCTGAAGAAGCGCATTCCAACGAAATCGGTATGTTCGACAAGAAGCTCGATTTCCTGAGCAAGAAATTCAATTGGCAGGCGCTCAAGTCGCAGGTGAATAAAACCTCGAAAATCCGTTACGGTTTTTTTGATATTGGCAGCACGAGAACGCAGTAAGTTCGTAGTCGCGCCTTGAGGCGCATGCTGCGAAGTTCAGCCACGGTTAAACCGTGGCTTTACCCGGTCAGATGCCACGACCAAGCCGTGGCAGAGCAAGTTGAGAATTAAAGATTCTGATCGTCGAAACCAATGAAGCGTGTGAGTCAATAACCACAAGAACGCCCCTAAAGGGGCGACTACGAACGACAAACTATGCTCGAACTTTTTTTCAGTCCGGTTTTCTTCGATTCCGTGCATCAGCTCGTCGATTATATCGTGACGATCTCGACGTACATTTTCACGGTCGGCATGATTTTCTACTTTCTCGCGACCGTGATGCGCATGAGCAGCGGCCAGGAGGGCGGCGATCATTTTTATCATCTGTTGTTCATCGCATTCAGCGCGATTGGATTGGCAACGTATAAAATCTGGGCGGTGTGGCTGGGCAAGCTGTTCGTGCTGCTGGCGCGCGCGATTTTCGATCTCGAATCCGACAACCTGATGGCGGAATATCTCGGCGCATTTTTCGGCGACGGCAACGGCGGGGTGAAGCTCTCGCTGTTCAACATTCTGAGTTTGGAGTCTTTGTCGTCCCTGTCCTACTTGCTGGTGATGATCGTTTATGAAATCTTCGTGATCATTCAAGTGCTGGTGCAAATCTTTTTTTATCTGCTGGGGCCGATAGCGATCGTGATCTCGCTGTTCCCGCAGTTTCATGATGTTTTCAAAATCTGGCTGTCGAACTTTTGCTCGGTGAATTTCTGGTCGGTGCTGGTCGCGATTCTGTTTCGCCTGGTGAAGACGATAACCTCGGCTTCGGCATTTCAGCAAGCAGTGGCGGCCGGCGACAAGGGTTTGCTGTGGGACACGTTCATTCTCGGCGTGTTGATCGCGGTGACGATCGTATTGATTCCCAAACTTTCCGCGGGCATTTTCAAGCTGGCCTCGGCGAGCGCTGATCTCGGCAGCTACGGCACCGGCTTAACGGCAGGCCTGGTGATTTCAACCGTGTGGAAAAACGTCAAGGCATATTCGAGCAACATCAGCCACAATGTCGCGACGCGCGCGGGCGACACGATTATTACCGGCGCACAAACCATGACGAGCAGTCCGGCCAATCAGGCCACACAAGCGGCGGCCGCGGCAATGATTCAACCGGAATCGCCGGTGGCAACGTGGCCGTTTGCCGGCTCGCGACAACCGGCCGGCGGCACGGGATAATCGGAGTGATGGAGATCTAGTTTCAAAAAATACCGCCCGGGCGTTGCTATGCTGCCAAGATTACCGTCCATGCGTGTGCGTAAGTGAATGGCATTGCGCCCGGGCGGTTTAACACCTAACCTTTGAGATGCGCTATGCGTACCAATCCTGAGTATTACGAGTTTTACGGCGAGCTGATCAAGAGCAACATTTTTCTGAAGCGGCTGGTCATGATCCTGGTCGGTGTGAATTTGTTGCTGGCGTTCATCGCCTACCTTGGCTTTTCGCGGCCGGTGGAAACTTTTTTGGTAAAAGAAGGGTTTGCATACGCGACCACACCTTACGGCGAAACTCGCTCGGTACACGAGGTGCGGCAGTTCGCGCAAACGTTTGCCAAGAATCTGCTGGAATTCAACCGCGAAAATTTCAATGAGCGCATCAAACTGGCGTTGCAAATGTGTTCCACCGAACTGGAAGTGTTGATGTACAACACCATTAAAACCTCGGAGATTCCCAAAATCGTGCAAAACACGCCGGGCACAGTGAAATTCAATGTAGAAGAAATCCGTGTGACGCAAGGTGATCCGTTCAACGCGCATGTCTCCGGCTTGCAAGTTTTTCCCGGCCAGCAACCGATTCCCTTGCGTTTTACGTTGACGATCAACGTGGTGAATCGCACCGACGCGAACCCTTTTGGCCTGCGCATCATTAACTATACTCAAGAAAAAACATGAAAACCCTCAACACCCTTTTCGCCGCCCTGCTGTTGATCACGAACAGCGCGCCCGCGCAAGCGCCGAGCACCGTGCGCGTGAAGCCCGGCTTTGCGACGATCATCGTTTGCCCGGCGCCGCCGGAACTGGTGACGGTCGGCAATCCCGAGCAATTTTCCACGCAAAGCTCGGCCAATTACATTCTGGTGAAGCCGCTGGTGAATCAAGGCAGCACGAACATGTTCATCAAATCCGGGCCGGATTCCTACAATTTACTGTTGCAGGTTTCCGCACAGCCCGATCTCGAAATACGCTTGCAGCCGGCAGCGCAACCGCCGTCGAATCTGGCGGCGGAGGGCAAAAACGGAAGGTCGCATCAGGCGGATAACGAAGCGGTGACGCCGCCGAAAAGCGCGCCAACCAAAGCCGTGGGTTTGAAGGCTCTTTCACCCAAGACAAAAAATGTGCTCAACTCCTATCTCAAAACGCCGCGACCTTATACCTACAGCGTGGTGAATTCGGACGTGACGTTTGCCGTGGATCACATGGCGATGATCGAAGAAAAGCTTTTTGTTATTTGCACGCTGGTGAACAAGTCACGCATTCCGTATGACATCGGTTTTGTAAGATTCCGTTTGGTGGAGAATGCGCGTTCAATGCTGCTCTTCAAGAAGAGAGTCAAAGAAGAAGAGCTTGAGCCTTTGCAAGAAGCTTATACGCCGCGCGTCGAATCGAACAAATCGACGCGCATGATGTTCGTGTTCGACAAGCACGGGTTTTCTGATCGCAGCGATATTGAAATCAAGTGCAGTGAAGAGAGCGGCCGCCGTGATCTGGCGATCAAGGTGCCGGGCTCGTTCGTGGAGTAATTTGTTGTTTTAGACCTTGAGTTGCGCAACCAAACACAGCGGACTCTTTCTCGCCGGCCCGGGCAACGGGCGGCGCGGACTTAGGAGATTTTGCGATGAATCTTGAAAAGATATTTTTTGAAACCCGGCAGGGCCAGCGCCGGCTCAAGCCCCACATGGTGATGATGGCGAGCGTGGCGGCCTTCATGGTTTTTATTCTGTTCGTGTTGCTGGCTTATCAACGCAATGCCAAGGGCGAGCGCCCCGCGCCCAACCCCTTCGCGGCGCGTCCGGTAACACCCCAGCAAAAGCTCGATTATGATATCGTCAAATTGGATACGTTTTCACTGGGCGACTATTACAAGCCGGCGCCGGAACCTTCGCTGTCGCCAGTGGCGCCGGCGCCGCAAACCGAACGCTCCGTTTCGGCGCGCCCTCGACGCGAACCAACAGCGCAAGCGCCGGTAGAAGAGGTACGCAGCGCGGCCTCCGCGCCGGCGGCCACCTCCTTTCCGAGTGCGCCGGTGACAGTACCCAGCAGCGGCCGCAGCATGATCGTACATAGCTCGCTGGGTTCGAATGAATTCTCCACCAGCAACGTGCTGGGTCTGCAATCCGTCTTGCTCAAAGTGATGTTGCCGGATAAAACCCCGGTGACGAACAACAGCCTAGTGCTGGCGCGCGTGATCGGCGAGGGCCAATGGGGCAGCATTGAAATTCCACGGCGCGCGCAGTTGCTCGGCGTGGCCACGCTGCAAAACAGCCGCGTTGAAATTCAGTTTCGTGAAATTCGCATCAACGGCGTGACGCGCACCTGCACCGGTCGCGCTTACGATCTCAAGCGCTTGCCCGGTATTCCCTACACGCCGCTCGACGATAAAACCCGAAAAGTCGTATTAGATGAGCTGCGCAGCATTGCCTCGGGCATTCCGATCGTGGGACGCTATGCTGCCGATCAAGAAGTCACCCCGTTTAACCAGGAAGTTACCACCTTGGAGGAGGGCTTGGAGTTTTATGCGCAGATTACCAACATTTTCTAAGCACGCGATGAAAACATTCCGTTCAACTCTCGCCGCTGCCGCCGGCATGTTTGTGCTGGGCATCTTGCTTTCATGCGAGACGCACAAAGATCCGTTTTCTGGAAGCAACAGCTCGCCGGTCATCACCAACTTCACCTTCAGGCCGGATGTCACGCTGCCCGATCTGCGTTTGCGCTCGAGCGGCGACTCCCTGAAATTCAAAGCTGGTGAAGCCTATGCGATTGCCTTGCAATACGAAGACGCCGAACTGAAAAACAAAGATCGCAACCTGCGCGCGCATTTCACGTTTCTCGCGGGCAGCGGGCGCATAGTGAGCAATCAATTCACCAATCCGAGCGCGGACGGGCTTTCTTTCGACATTCCGCCTTCGCTCACTGACGATATTTTTCTGGTGCCGTCGAAATCCGGAATCGTCGATTTGCAATTGGTCATTACGGACGGCATCAAAGACTCGCAAACCAAGTTGGCCTCCACAACGTTTTTTGAGAACTTAAAACCGGTGGTACGATTTCAAGCGCAGCTCGGCGGCCAGCAAAATCCGCCTTACGGTGTCGATTTCAACGCCGCCAACAGCACCGACCGTGACGGCACGATCGACACCTATGTCTGGTCGTTTGGCGACAACAGCCCTCACGTGACCTCGCGCTCGAGCACCATTCATTATGACTATCAGCAATCCGGCTCGTACACGGTGCGCCTGATCATCAAAGACAATGAAGGCGCCCTGGATAGTTTGGATCAAGTGGTGACGACGTTCAATCAGCCGCCGATTGCGGCGCTCAGTGTCACGCCCACCATCGGCAGCGCGCCGCTGACGATTGCCTACAACGCGCGCGGCAGCCGCGACATTGACGGCAAGATTGTGGCGTATGACATCACGTTCGGCGACGGCGCAAGCTCACAAGCAGACAGCGGCTCGCATACCTATACGCAAGACAGCCCGCCCAACAGCCCTTATAATGTACAGCTCACCGTGCGCGACAACGTCGGCGCCACGACCACGCAAACCGTGCAAGTGACCGTGATTAGCCCGCCCGTGGCTGATTTCATTTGGCAGGATTGCGATCTCGGCAATGTGACTTTTATTTCAACCAGCTACGATCCCAACGCCCCGCCCAACGATCAGATCGACAACTATGAATGGGATTTTGGCGACGGCGACATGCAGAGCGGGGCCACGCTTTCGACTGTGCGCAAGAGGTATGAAAACAGCGGCACATATCCCGTGCGGTTGAGAGTGCGAAACCGGGGCGTGATTGGGGAAATCGTCAAACAAGTGAAAATTCCATGCAATTGATGGGAAGCGACCAACGAGGTGTTTATGAATGAGAAGAAAACGGGCTGGCAAAGCCGGGCCGGAGAATCGAAAAGGGAGAATCGGGAATTGAGCAGCAGAATACGCCTTTCGCGCGATCGTCGATCAGCGTTCGCCCATCCTCATGGCTTAATCGCGCTGGCAATTGTGGCACTGCTGACGGTGGGTTTTCCGGCAAGCGGCCGCGCGCAACAAAACACATACTATCACACCATGCACTCGAACTCACTGGCGTTGCAATACGGTCGCACGGCAAAGCTTGACTATTCCTATCAAATGAGCCGCCGCCAGCAGTTCAAGCTCACCGCTCTTTTTGTCAACGACAAGTTCGATCTGGGCCGCGACGAAGTGCGCTCGAAAGTTTACAATATGAACTTGCGATTTCAATACAATCTCCTGCACCTGGACCGGCTTTTCATCAACGGCAGCCTGGGTGCGGGCGCCTATCATTTGCGCGCCAAGAACCTTCTCGATCAAGAGCACAACGAGACGAAAATCAATTTTGTCGGAGGATTTCAAGGCGAGTATTTCATTTCGGGTAGTAGCCTGGCCTTGGTGTTTGATTACGATTTTCTCTACCTGCGTTTCAGCGATTTGTATGAATTCGTGCATATTCCGGCCGTGGGTCTGGCGCTGGTGTTTTGAAGGACGAGGAAAAGAGTGCTTGCGTTTTGTGACTCAAAATTTTATCATTCTTTGTCAATCATGAATATTGCCCTCCAAATTCAGTTTTAGAAACCATGACAAATTCCATTTCGACAATAGGCGAGAGCACGGCTCCAAACGCCGCTGAGGCCTTGGCAGAGAGCGCCGGCATCCCGATCGAGCAGCGCACGGATATCACCGTTGACGAGCTTGAACGCATGTCGTTGCCTTATCCTGCCGAGCTCTATGATGGAAGGATTATTTACAAAATGTCGAACTTTGAGCATGGCGTCATCCACGAAAACGTTGCGTATAAGATTCGCAACTATCTCGAGAATCATCCCGTTGGCCTGCTTTCCGGCAATGCCAATTATCGCCTTCGTCCGGAACGCAAAAGAGATTCCCGTGCGCCGGACATTTCCTTGGTCACAAATGATCGCCTTCCCCAGAGCCGGCGGCGTTACTTGCCCTGGCCCCGGATCTGGCGATTGAAATCCTCTCGCCCAGCGCCAGTTTCGACAAGGTAATGGAAAAGGTCGAGGAGTATCTCCCGGCAGGGGTGAAGATTGTCTGGTTGATCATTAGCAGCACGCGCGAAGTCCTGGCTTGCAAGCCCGAGGGCAAACACAGTGTGCGTGACGTGCTGACCGCTCCGGAACTGCTGCCCGGCTTTGCGCTGCCGGTGCAGGATATTTTCGCGGGCGTGGAGGCGGCACCTGTTTCGCAATAATGGCTCAGGCCAAAACCCGGCAGCCCCGCCGCCACCGCTCACTTTCCTCCCTCCTGCTTCCCGCCCAGGTTTTCTTCGAACAGCTTCAGAATCCGCTTGTATTCATCTGTCCACGAACTGATTTCCTTGAAGCCGTGATCTTCCATCGGATAGATTGCCACTTCCCAATTATCCTTGCCCAATTCAATCAAACGCTGCGCCAGGCGAACCGTGTCTTGAAAATGGACGTTGACATCCACCATGCCGTGACACATGAGCAGCGCTCCTTGCAAACCCTCCGCAAAATAAATCGGCGAGCTGCGGCGGTACGCGAGTGTATCTGCAATCGGAATATTGAGAATGTTGGCGGTGTAACCATGATTGTAATGCGCCCAATCTGTCACCGGCCGCAGCGCCGCGCCTGCGGCAAACACCTCAGGCGTCGTAAACATAGCCATCAACGTAATAAAGCCGCCGTAACTGCCGCCATAAACGCCAATGCGTTTGGCGTCGACACCATGCTGTTCGGTCAGGTACTTCGCACCATCAACAACATCCTCCAAATCCTTACCGCCCATGTGACGATAAATTGCTGTGCGCCAATCGCGGCCATAACCGGCGCTGGCGCGATAATCGGGATCGAGCACGGTGTAGCCCAAATCCGCAAGCAGATTGTGGAACATATACTCGCGAAAATAACTTGACCACCATTTGTGCGCGTTTTGAAGATAGCCCGCGCCGTGCACAAAAATCACGGCAGCACCATTCGATTGCGCGGGCCGGTATAAACGCGCATACACCTGCTTGCCGTCGCGCGCAGGATAGGTAATCAACTCCGGTTCTCGCCAGGGATAACTCCTAAACGCCTCAGTTGTCGAATGCGTGAGGCGCGTGGCTTTAGCGCCAGGTTGATTCGGCTGCAAATAGATTTCCCACGGTTTATTGATACTGGAATGCAAGATCGCGAGCATGGATTCATCCGGCGCTAGTTCGACATCGTTGTTTCCCGTCATCATCGTTAATGGCGTGCGTTTGCCGCCGTTTATTGGCATTAAATAAAAATGCCGCTCGCCGGGATGCGCTTCATTGCTGGTGAAATACCAATGTTTCTTGTCGCGCGAAATAAATGGCGAAAAAATTTCAAAATTGCCGCTGGTCAACGCTTGCTTCTTACCGGTTTTCACGTTCACAGTATAAAGATGCGAATAGCCGCTTTCCTCCGAACAAAACCACACACGTTCGTTATCCGGCATCCAACCGACTTCGCCGGCGGACCACCGGCTGTAAATACTCGGGCCGCCGATCCAAGCTGCATCATGTTGATGATCGAGCGCGCGCAATGCACCTTTCGGCAGACGAAGTTCAGCAATCCAACGATCTTTGCTGTCTAACGAAGTGACCACCACGAACGCGTGCTTGCCATCATCACTCCAAAAAGGGCCATGCCACATAACGGATCGAGCCATGCGTTTATCGGACGCCGTGGCAGAATCCTTTTTTGATTTTTGCGGCGTTGCGGTAAAATCGCGCTCGGTAAAAATCTCCGGCAGGCTGTCGGGTTTGAGATAAAGCACAGTGTCTGTCGCTATATCCCAATAACCGAATTGATATGTTGCCTGCGGCTCACCGACTTTTTCACGCGTGCGGATATCTTCCGTAAAACCGGTTTCGGTGACATAGTTCGGCACAATTGCAGTCTGCCCCTCTTTGGCTCTTTTGCGCAACACAAAGGTCACAAAGCCGCCGTCGGGTGAAAGTTGCGGGTTCTGCAAATCTGCTTCACCAAGATAAATGGTCTTTGGCCGTTTGAGTTCAAGGAGTTTATTGCGGGCCTTGCCCAGGTCTTCTTTTTCTTTGCGCTCGCGCAAAATCTGTATCAACCGCAATTCTTCCTGTGCGAGATATTTTTGCTCCTCAGTCCGCGGGCCTTTTTCAACAGGCGCTGCGCCGGAACGAAAATCGGTGAGCTGCGTGAGTTTGCCAGTCGTAATTTCCCAGGAAAAAAGGTTGTTTTCACGCTCAAAAATGATGGCATCTTCCCGCAAGGAAAAACGAGGGCTCCCCTCTCTTGCAATCGTGCTGGTCACCGGTGTTTGCCTGCCGGTTTTGGTATGAACGATGAAAATATCGCCGTCGCGCTCAAATACCTTTTGAGAATAATCGCGCGAATACACCCCGTGTGAAGGCACGAGATCTTTCTGCGTCTTGAGAGGAACCTTGCCCGGGACGCCGCCGCGCCGATTGATTTGATACAACGAATCGGCCTCCGCCCGTTCGGGATTCCACATGAAATACAAGCTCTGAGCATCCTCCGACCAGCGAAGCTGTTTGGGCAGGCCCAGCAGCCCATGCGCCTCGCGCATGATCCATTCGACCGTGAGCTGAGGTTTGACGGAAGTTTGTGTTTGTGCTGCAACAGTTACAAAAGACAGCGTCATCACGATAGAGACGGCAAACACGCGCATTCTTTGCCTCCACATGAGTAAAATGAAAAGGAACGGGATTGGCCTAAAATCAAAGCAAGCGCTCGTGAATTATTTCTCCGCGATTGCAGAGTTTTCTCGCGCTGCGCGGCTACAAACAACTTGACAACTGGCAGCGCGTTTTGTATCATTGCTTTCAATTTGAAAGCGCAACCTTGCAAAAAAAATCACATTTTGCAAGGTTGCTCTGACGAACTGGAGAAAAAATGTCGCGCAAATTCCCGCCCGCGAAAATCATCGTCAATCGCGGCGTTGCTGCACAGGCGTACCGGCATCCACGTGAAAACTTCCTAAAACAAATCAGCGTTATTCTGGGCGGCTTGACCGTAGCCGCCGTGCTTGCGCTGCCGTTCGTTTTTCTGAAAGCGGGCGTCTTTTTCTATGCCGGCGCGGCGGTTCTTATAATCGTCTGGGGGCTGCGCGCGCGTCTCCATCATGCCCGGCTCATCGGACATGCCCTGCACGTCAGTGAAGAAAATTTTCCGGAGATTTATTATATTCAAACCATAGTTGCGCGCGCATTGAGTTATTCCCCGGCGTTTGCGATTTACGTGTCTACCGCTGAGAAATCCGCGGCGCGCTGGCTGTCCGCCGGCGGGCATCCCACGCTAGTTTTGAACAGCACGCATGTCGAGGCGATGATCAGCCGCGCGCAGATCGGCCAGCTAATCTGGCTCGTGAGCCGCATGATGGCTTTACAGTGGACACGTCATCAAAGCTGGCCGGTGACGCGCGCGTTGTTAGTTGTCGCGCATTGCAATCCGTTGACCTGGCCGGTTTCGAATCGCTATCGCCGGATCACACATCTCACCGCCGATCATCACCAAATACGTCACCGATCTGGAGCGGTTCGGCCTGCTTCCTCCGCTGGAATCGTCGGCCTAGTGGATTGCGCCTCTGAACTGCAATTCGGTGGCTCGGGAATTGCAAGCGGATGCGCACGGTTCGTGCAGATATGACAACAAGCGGTGATGTTGCGTCATTCGGCCCGAACGCGCCCGGGTACGTCTGGAAGTCGACAACGGATGTCGAGCCGACCGAAGTCTCACCCGGAATCACCGTCCAACTGCTCTGGACGGGCGCGAACGGTGCCAAGGCGGCGGTGACAACCATCGCACCGGGCGCGGTCTGGGTCGGACAAGACCTGCATGCCCCAGGCCCCGAAGAGGTCTACGTGGTTTCCGGTGTGTTCAACGACGGCGTCAACGACTACGCCGCAGGCACATTCCTGCACGCTCCGGCCGGCTCGTGGCACGTACCGCAGTCTGCGGACGGGTGCGTGCTGTTCCTCTTCTACCCAGAAGGCTGACGATCAGGCGGGCAACGCCTTGAGGATCTCCGATGCCGCCCGTTTCCACGCGGCGATGTCGGGTGGCCCGGGGATGTTGCCGGCGACCAGCACCACGTTCGCCAGATACCGGTCGGAGACGACCCGCATGACCGGGAAATTGCTTGGGCCCGTTATGGGTTCAATGACGACGCGTCGGCCGATGCCGGGTACTTCAG
>SZPB01000216.1 GCA_030263535.1 Cytophagia bacterium CHB2 | reverse complement strand
GCGAATGCACGCCAATAAACGCGAATTTTAAAATTAGCGGATATTCGCGTTTATTGGCGGTTCCCCAAATGAGTAAGTTATTTAAATGGCGTTCCTAAGGTCTTGGGAAAAGATATTCAGGACAAGTATCACAAAGGCGGGAACTACGGATTTGCACAGAACCTTTTGCAGCGGCTGTCAATGAAAATCCGCTCACGCCGTGGTTATTATTTTCTGCGCCGGGTTAGTTCCTTCGCAACTTCCCCCAAAGAAATGTTCCTGGCGGCCAGCAACACCAGCAGATGATATAGCAAATCCGCAGTTTCAGAAGCCAACCGTTCATCCGGTTCATTCACGCTTGCCAGCGCCACTTCCAGCGCTTCTTCCCCCACTTTCTGTGCGATTTTTTTCACGCCTTTATTAAATAACGTCGTGGTGTAGGAACCTTCCGGCATCTTACGCTGGCGCTGCTGAATCACTTCTTGCAGTTCCGCAAGAATCTGCGGCAGAGACGAGGTTGCTTCGTTTTCTTCATTCAGCGCGCGATAAAAACACGTACGCTCGCCGGTGTGGCATGCCGGTCCGGCAGGAATCACCTGCACCAGCAGCGCGTCAGCATCACAATCGAATTTGATTGACACAATGTGCTGTACGTTGCCAGAGGTTTCGCCTTTGTGCCACAGTTGCTGGCGGCTGCGGCTGAAAAACCAAGTTTCGCCGGTGTCAAGACACTGCTGCAAGCTTTCACGATTCATGTAAGCAAGCGTCAACACCTCGCCGGTTTCCGCGTGCTGAACGATGGCGGGAAGGAGGCCGCGCGGGTCAAACTGCAATTCGTTGAGATTGACAGGCATATTTTGTCTACTCGCACTCGCCTTGACTTTCGGTGAAGTTTTTATCAAGCACACAGCTCCTTGATTTGCATAAGAACATCATCTTGTCATTCCGAAGGAATCCTGTGAATTACTCGGCGCTGTGCTTCATACTTCACAAGATTTTTGCAGAATGACAAAAAGCCTGACTATGGTTTCTTCGGTTGCCTCGCATCAGGATATTCACGCAACACGTTGCGAACATAGATCCCATTTTGCTCCAAATACGCCTTTGTCTCCCGAATACTCAATTCGCGGTAATGAAACAGCGAGGCCGCGAGTACGGCATCTGCTCCGCCGATCGTGAAAGCCTCGCGAAAATGCTCCATAGAACCAGCGCCGCCGGAGGCAATCACCGGAATTTTCACGCTGTCTGCCACGGTGCGCAGCAATTCAAGATCATAACCCTGACGCGTGCCGTCGCGATCCATGCTGGTCAGCAAAATCTCTCCAGCGCCGAGTTGCTCGCCTTGTTTGGCCCAGGCAATCGCATCGAGGCCGGTGGCGATGCGGCCGCCGTTGATGTAAACCTCCCAGCCTGGGAATAAATTCCCAGGCTCATAGCTCAAGTCACCTGAAGGTGACTGCCCGTTAGAGGCATGCAAGTCGCCTTTAGGCGGCGTTGGCTCTGAGCGTGGGGATTGATCCCCACGCGGATTTTTGCGCTTCGCATCAATTGCCAAAACCATGCACTGGCTGCCAAATGCGCGCGCTCCTTCTCGTATCAAATCGGGATTGTTTACGGCAGCGCTGTTCACCGAGACTTTGTCCGCGCCGGCGCGCAAAATATCGCGCACATCTTCTGCGGTGCGGATGCCGCCGCCCACAGTGAAGGGAATGAACACACGGCTTGCGACTTCGCGGATCATGTCAATAACGATCTGGCGCTTGTCGTGCGAAGCAGTAATGTCGAGAAACACCAATTCATCAGCGCCCTCGGCGTCGTAGAACTGTGCTTGTTCCACCGGATCGCCGGCATCGATGAGATTGGTGAAATTAATGCCTTTGACAACGCGGCCGTCTTTCACATCAAGACAAGGGATGAGGCGTTTGGCGAGCATGATTCTCTCATGAGGTTAGCAGATTATCGACCCAACACCTGGGCGCTCAAGGCGCAGCAACGGTTCGCAGCGCCTCTGCGAGCGTGAATTTTCCCTCATACAACGCCTTGCCCACGATCACGCCTGCCACACCCTCATTCTCCAAATCGCGTAACGCGCGCAAATCTTCGATAGTCGCAACGCCGCCGGAGGCAATGACGTTCAGTTTGCTGCGCCGCGCCAATTCGGCTGTGGCAGTGAGATTCGGGCCGAGCAGCGCGCCGTCGCGCGCAATATCGGTGTAAACCGTCCAGCGCACACCCAGGCCGTGCATGCGCTGCGCAAAAGGAATCCCTTCGATCTCCGAAGTGTCCGTCCAGCCTTTGATGGCAACGCGGCCGTCACGGGTATCGATGCCGGCGGCAATTGCTTCTGCGCCAAAGCGCGCCAGCGCCTGTTCGATAAGTCCCGGGGTATTGAGGGCTGCCGTACCGATGACGACGCGCCTGGCGCCGGAGTCGAGCATCACTGCAATGTCTTGCAAGCTGCGCATGCCGCCGCCGGTTTGCACGGGAATGTCGACTGCTGCAATGATTTTTCGAATCATTCTACGATTGCCGCCGCTGCCCGAAAAGGCCGCATCGAGATCGACGACGTGCAGCCAGGGCGCGCCGGCTGCGGCAAATGCTTGCGCGATTGCAACCGGATCATCGCTGTAGATTTTCTCAGAGGCTGCCTCGCCGCGCAACAGCCGCACGCAGCGTCCGCCTTTCAAATCAATGGCAGGGAAAATGAGCATGGACAAGTCGCCGTGTTATATGTTGGAATGGAGATTTCGGATTGCGGATTGACGATTGTGAATTTCGATAATCCAACGATCCCGGACTCCAACACTCTCGGAATTAGAGATTGACGAAATTGCGCAGCATCTGCAAGCCCACGCGCTCGCTTTTTTCAGGATGAAATTGCACACCGTAAACGTTCTCATGCCAAATCACGGAGGTGAACGTGCCGTCATAATCCGTTTCCCCGGCAATCACCGCGCTCTGTGCGGGAATCACGACATAGGAATTTGCGAAATAAACGAACGCGCCGTTCTCGACATTCTCAAACAGGGGACAGGTGGTGCGCTGTTGAATTTGATTCCAACCCATGTGCGGCACTTTTGCAGAAACGCGCAACCGGCGCACGACGCCCGGCAAAATATTCAAGCCCAGGTGATGGCCCATTTCCTCGCTTTCGGAGAAAAGAATCTGCATGCCCAGGCAAACGCCGAGCAACGGCGTCCCGGCCGTGACAGCATCATGAATGGCGTCGATCAATTCACGTTCACGCAAATTGCTCATGGCGTCGCCGAACGCCCCCACGCCTGGCAAAACAAGTTTGTCAAATTGCTTCAATCGCTGCGCTTCGGCTGTTAGTTCCGTCTGTGCACCGGCGGTTTGTAAGGCTTTCTGCACACTGTGCAAATTGCCCATGCCATAGTCGATAATTCCAACACGCGTCATCATTCCGTCGTAGCCCATTGTTCAATCTTATCAAGAAAATGCCAACCGCGCTCAGCTTTAGCGGTTAGGCCGCCATTGCAATAAAACTATTCTTACTCTACATGCAAAAAAAGAGAGTCTGTGTCAAGGAGAATGTTGTGTCGGGCGGGAATTGCCGGGAATTGGCGATGCGACTAGTCGTTTGGCAGGGGAAGGCAATCTACTTTCGTTTTCTTAAGAATATCCCAATGTACAGCGCCTTGGTGATTATTGTATCATCTTTACTTGTTGTCGTTATTGTTGAAACCTGTGAAGTTATGAAGGATAGCGCTGAGTACTTCACAAGATTCCAGCGGAATGACAAGTTGGAATTTCGTAGAAATTAAACTACCCGTGCCCTAAGCCGCCAGGGCAGAGGTTTCCTCGCCGCGCAGTTCCAATTTTGGCAAGGTGAAATAAACCGTTGTGCCTTGCTGGGGAACCGATTCCAAACGGATCATGCCGTGATGATTTTCCACAATGCGCCGCACGATGGCCAGGCCCGCGCCGGTGCCGGCAATGTGATGCGCGTGCGGGCCGCGCTGGAAGAGTTCAAACGCCTTGGCCTGAAACTCCGCCGGCATGCCCATGCCGTTGTCGCTCACCCAAAACACGTGAAAGCGCGGCTGTTCCTGCCAGCCGATCTCGACGCGCAGGCGCGCCTCCGTCCGGCGATACTTCAACGCGTTGCTTAGTAAATTTTCGAAAACCGCACGCATCGCCGGAGGGTCTACCAAAAGATGCGGCAAACGGGGCGGCATAATGATTTCGGCTTGCTCGGTTTTTTCAGGTGGAATCATTTTTTCGCCATGCCAGGCGACTGCCCATTCATAGACGCGCAAATCATTGAGCACGCCGTTGATCAATTCACGCGCGTCACACCATTCCAGTTTTGCGGCGCTGCGGCCAAAGCGGGAGAATTCAAACAAATCAACGATCAAGTTTTCCATCACCCCGGCGTTGTGCAGAATCCGCTCGAGAAAATGTGCATGCTCTTCACCGAGCTGAGGCCCCAACTCTTCGCGCAGGAGATTGGCAAAACCTTGCATGGAAACGATGGGCGTTTTCAGGCTGTGCGTGACCAGATGCACATAATTTTCCAGCTCGTCGCTGCGCTGCCGGAGTTGTTGCTCGGCCGCCCGCCACGAGGGCAACTCATGCAGAATCGCCAGAAACGCTTCGGGCTTGCCGTTTTGATCCGGCACACACGAAATCGACAAGCGCACAGGAACGTTTTTTCGGTTTTGATGCGTGACAATGGTTTCGAAATCCTGAATGCCTTCGCGCTCACGGCGCATGAGCAGCCGCAAGCGGCGCAATTCATGCCGCGGCAGAAGCATTTGTAGCGGCCGGCCGATCATGCTCGCGGCGCTATAACCGAGCAGTTTTTCCGCGCCGCGGCTGAAGAGGCGAATGCGTCCCTGCGCCGTCGTGCAAATGATCGCTTCGACGGCATGCGCCAATAATTTTGAAAATTGATCCTGCGCCTCGGTTTGCCAGTAGCGGCGCTCGGCATGTTTTAAAAGCGGCGGGGCTTTTTGCGGCGAGTAGCGCGAAAGCGGCTGCGGGCTTTCGGCGGTTTGCAGATCTGCGCGCGCGATTTCTTCCGCGCGAACGGGGCTTGCACTCATGACATAACCTTCCTTGCGAATGCCGGAGACAAGAAAAGCATCTTCCCCCAACAACCTTCCCGATGCCGAACCAACCGGCGAAATTACGGCTTTGCCATTCAGAAGCAAGCGCGAAAGCAATTGTTACGAAGATTTAATTCGAAGTACGCGTCACCCGGCAAAGGTGCTTGCCCTGATGCAATAAAAATAAAAAATGCTGCGACTGCTAAAGCCGCAGCACCTAAAAATCGAAACAAAACTGCGCAGGCGTGGCGATTAAAACAACGCTTTTGCCTCTTCAATCACTTGCGGCACAACGTCTTTCAATGCGCCGTCAACCATTGCACCCGCGGCAAATTGATGCCCGCCGCCGCCAAATTGATTCGCCAGGCCGTTGATCACCACGCGCCCCTTGGAGCGGAAGCTGATTTTGGTTTTGGCTTCTTTCGTTTCCAGAAACATCAGGCAAATCTCAACGCCGCTGATGGTGCGCGGAAAATCCGCAAAGCCTTCCGTGTCATAGGGTTGGGTATTTGTCGCTTTCAGCGTGTCTTGCGTGATGACAAACCAGACCAGGCGCCCGTCTTTTTCAAATTTCAAATTGTTCAAAATGTAAGCGAGCAGGCGCATTTTGTTGGGCGGCTGGTTTTCATAAACATTCTGATAGACTTGATTGGGATTCACACCCGCCGCCAACAGATCGGCAACGACGCGATGCGCCTCCGGCGTGGTGTTGGAATAACGAAACGAGCCGGTGTCGGTCAGCAGCGCGGTATACAACGCCTCTGCAATTTTGCCGCGCAAGTTTGCGCCCAGATGAATCAGCACTTCATAAATCAATTCACCGGTGGAGGAGGCCGGTGGGTAAATGACGTCGAGATCAACGAACGATTGATTGAGCGGGTGATGGTCGATGCAAATTTTGGGAACCTCGAGATTGCGCAACAACTCGCCCAAGTCGCGCAGGCGTTTCCAGTCACTGATATCGAGGATGAAAATGGCGTCGCTTTCACGCACGCTTTGTTCGTGCTGTTCCGGCTTATAGAGCTGAATATCGCCGAGCGGATCGAGGAATTCATAGTTGCCGGGCGTCTCACTGTGATTGTAGATCATCACCTCTTTGCCGAGGTAGCGCAGATAAGTTGCAAGCGCGATTTCCGAGCCAATGCCGTCGCCGTCAGGATTGACATGGGTGGTGAGAATAAATTTCTTGTTGGAGGTAATAATGGATTTGATTTGCTGCAGTTCAGACTTTGAAATCATCTTATACCTTGGGCTTCCTCTAAAAAATTAGCATGATCAGACTATTTCCATCGAAGAGCAGCGAACCCGGGATCATCAACTCGTATCCGCCGGCTCTTCGTTGCAACTCCGCGCCCCCTTGCCATTGCCGTTATTGGGCAACCGTCGCTTTGCCAAAACCGATATTGCCGTTGGCATCATTCACTTTCACGGCCAGCACTTTGCCGGCTGCGCCTTCCGGCAGCGTGATGCGATAGCTCTCGCTTTTCTGGTCGGACACGTGATCGACCGGATAGGCGAGCTGCCATTCACCGGCATCGAGGCAATACCAGGCTTCAGAAATGCGCGAGAGGCGATCATTTGCCTGAAAGGAGGCAACATGCTTCGCGTTTTCCAGCTTGACGGCAAGCGCGCCGATTTCCGGCGGCGAGTTATCAATAGTAAACACTTCACTCGTCTTTTGCGCAATCTTCGCCAGCTCCGTCGGATTGCCCAGCCGGTCGCTCACCGTTATGCGCACTTGGTATTCACCGTCCGGCAAGGCCTGGCTGTCAAACGTATAAACCGAGCCGCGATATTTCTTAATCAACTCGCGCCACGCTGCTTCGCCCCAGGCGCGAATCTCCACGTGAAATTCGAGCGGATCTTTGTTGTCGTCGCGTGTTTTCCAGCCGATGGAACGCGCGCCTTTTTGCGTCACTTTGCGCCCGGCCGAAGGAGCCGGCGAGGCCGTGACAGACGAGCCGGCGCCGTCGCTCTCGGCCGCATGATCATTGGAATTCTGCCGCGCATCGGGAAACGCCTCGCCCGGCTCATAGATACGAATTTGTGTGATCTCCGGGGCGATATTCGCTTGCAAGTAAGACACGCGCACGTCTTTCACCGCCGGTGATTGCCCGGCTTTGCCCTGCAACACAACTTTCCATTGCAAAAAACGCGCAACCGGACTGGCAATTGCGCCCGCGCCCTGCACGGCAACCCAGTCACTCCAGGTTTTGTCCGGCTTGCCGGTGTTGCCGCTGCGCGTCAGCACGCTCACGCCTGCGGCGGCATTCGTTTGCCAACTGACGCCGCCCCATTGCGCCGGCGCAGAGGCATCGATTACTTCCGAAACATACTCACCCTGTTCGCGCATCGCTTGCCGGAGAAGCTGGGCGGTGCCGGGGTTCGCCGTGGTTAGTTTGATCTGATCTTTTCCCTCGGGCGTGAACGACGTGATCTGACCGGCTTCGGATTCCAGCAAGAGCGTGCGGCTGCCGTCTTCATTCAACAAGAATACTTTGCCCTTATCGCCGGTGCCAACCAGCACGTGAAAGGCTTCGTCTTTCGTGGCAAACACCGAAGTCAACAGCATGGCATGCACGCGTTCGGCGCGTGACGACCAGATGGTTTTGGCAATGCCGCTGGGCGAAATGCGATAAATCGCGCCCAACCCGCCCTCGCCCAGCGTAGCGCCGGCAGACATCGCCTCGGGTGCGCCCAGCGCCGGTTCACCGCCCGCGGTTATGACAATCGCATTTTCCTCATCTTCTTCGCTGGCGACAATCGTGGCCGCCGGGGTTGCGCCCGGCGTGGGCGCGGTGGGAAGAAAGAGCGCCGCGCCGCTGGCTGCTGCGCCGGCAAGATAAAGATCGCCGCTTGTGTGCAACGCCAGGCTGTGAATTTCCGCAGACGGGGCGTCATACAACACCGTTACTCTCTTATCGGCAGTCAAACGGTACACATAGCCGTTGCCGCTCGAACCGGCATAAAGCACGTCGGCGTGGCTATCCCACAACAACGAGCGCAGATGCGTTTCCTCGGTTTCAAAAAACGCTTCGGCCTCGCCTGTGGGCGACAACCGCAAAATGCGGCCAGGTTCGCCGGTGGCAACGAACAAGGCGCCGCCTTTTCCCGGCTCCAACGCCCAAACATATTTTGCCTGCGGCTTGTGGAATAACTGGGCTTTGCTGCCCGAAGAGTATTTGTAAATCTGGCCGTCGGGAGAGGTGGCAAAATAAAGCGCGCCGTTAGCAAACGCCATTGCCGTCACCGCGACTTCACTGCCGGCGAAAACCGTGTCCGCTTTTAGATTGTTGCCGAGACGAAGCACAAGCGCAGGATTGCCGGCGCCGAGATAAAAGTTGCCTTGTTTATCCGAGGCCGCGCTCCAAATTGCCGGCACGCTGGCACGAAAGATTTCCTGCGCGGCAGGCGCGAGTTTGAGTTGGCCCAGAGCGTCAATGGCTACGCCTTGCGCCTTGCCCTTTTCCAATTGTTCCTGTGTTGAGAACGTTTTGAAGGTGGAAGAAGCTGCGAGAAGACTCGTGGCAATAATTCCGATCAAAAGCCATAAACATTTGCGATTACACATTGGGTTCCTGAAGACGTTGAGAGTTTCTAAAGAAAACATGCTTTTTCACTTTACACCTTACACGTTCAACTTTTGTGAAAGGTGTAAAGTGTACGGTGTAAGAATAAGGTTTTTCGCTTAGGCCAGCGCATGCAACCGTTCCTGCAGCGAGACAATCGTCGCGCTCACTTTGGCGGCTTCAGCTTTGGTCGATAACACAAATTCCGGCTTGGCTTGCTGCAGAAAACGTTCGTCTTGCAACTTTTGCTCGAGGCGCGACAGGCGTTGCTGCTCAGTGGCAAGCTGTTTGGTCAAGCGTGCGCGTTCGGCTTCGGCATCAGCCTGGCTCAAGCTTACGGCCACGGTGAATGCGGAGTCAACGGCCACCACGGCATTTTGCTTGGCGGTTGCCGATTGCCGCGGCGAAGCCTCGATCACCGGATCGGTTGTCCGCGCTAGCCGTGCAATAATCTCGCGGCAGGCTTCAAAAATCTCAACAGACAGGCGCGGCTGAATCAAGACATCGACTTTTGCGCTTTGTTCAATCTCCTTCTCCGAACGAATGCGCCGGATCTCCGTGAGCAAACGGACCACAGCGGCCACGCCTTCGGCATCCTCCGGCCACGCGTGCGCCGCATTTGCCGCCGGCCATTCTGCGCGAATGAGCATGCCGGGCCGCTGCAATTGCGACCAGACTTCTTCGGTGACAAATGGTATAAACGGATGAAACAGCCGCAAATATTGCTCGAACGTGTGCAGCAACACCGCCGGCGTTTCTGCGAGCTGTTTTAGTTGCTCGAGTTTGATCGCTTCGAGATAAAAATCACAAAATTCGCCCCAAAACGAGATGCGAATATTTTCCGAGGCATCATTGAAAGAATAAGTCGAAAGGCGTGCGTCGGTGAGCTCGATCAACGCTTTCAAGCGCGCCAACATCCAGCGATTCACCGGATGCTTGATCGTCGCCGGCAAAGCGCTATTGGTTTTGCCTGCAATGCTGCGCTCCACTAACTTTGCCGCATTCCAAATTTTATTCACGAGGCGTTTGCACGCGATAATTTGTTCTTTGGAGAGTCGTGTGTCGCGCCCGGCCGAGCTGCTCAGAATCATGGCCAGCCGCAGCGGATCCGCGCCGTGCTCTTCGATCACCTCCAGTGGATCGATGCTGGTTTCCGGCTTGGTTTTCGACATTTTCTCGCCGTCCTTGTCCAGCACCATGCCGTGCAAATAAACCGTGCGGAACGGCACCTGGCCGGTGGTGTAGGTCGTCATCAAAATCATGCGCGCCACCCAGAAGAACAGAATGTCGTAGCCGGTTTCCATCACCGAAGTCGGGTGAAAACGCTTGAAATCCGGGCTGCGCTCGAGAATCTGCGACAGCGTGAGATTGTCGTTCGCCGCCAGCTTGGCATCGACCAGCGTGCTCCACGTCCACAACGCGGAAGAGAACCAGGTGTCGAGCGTATCGGGATCTTGTTCCCAACCTTTGCCCTCGGGCTTGCGATGGCCCACGTAGAACTCTTCCGGGCCGCGATACCACGCCGGAATGCGATGGCCCCACCAGATCTGGCGCGAGATGCACCAGTCGCGCAGGTTGTCGATCCAATGAAAATATTTTTTCTCTTCATGATCCGGAACGATGCGAATCTCGCCAGATTCGACCACGGCCTTCATCACTTGTTTCAAGCTGAGCAGTTTGCCGCGCCAGGGTACGGCCGCTTTGTTCACGTCAATGAACCATTGCGCTTTCGGCAGCGGCTCGATCGGTTGCTTCGAGCGATGGCAAATCGAAATGGGCTGAACGTAGGTTTCGATTTTTTCGATTAAGCCGGCCTCTTGCAAATCGCGCACAAATGCCTCGCGGCATTCGTGCACGGTCATGCCGGCATAGGGTCCGGCGGCCTCGGTCATGCGGCCATCTTCGCTGATCACTTGAATCAGCGGCAGGCCGTGTTTGCGCGCAATCTCGAAATCAACCTGGCTGTGGCCGGGCGTCACGCCCAGCGCGCCGGTGCCGGTTTGGGGATCGACAAACTCGGGTTCGGCCACGACGCGGATCGTAATCGTGGGGCCTTTGGGCCAGGGCACCTCAATCGTTTGTCCGATGTACTGCTGCCAGCGCGGATCATCGGGATGCACGGCCACGGCAGTATCACCCAATTTCGTTTCCGGCCGGCTGGTGCCCACGAGAAACGGGCCATAGCGCATAGTATAAAATTTCGCTTCGCGCTCGACGTGATCGATTTCATCATCCGAGACCGTGGTTTGCAGGGCCGGATCCCAATTCACGATGCGCGGGCCGCGATAGATCAAACCGTCGCGAAACATGCGCGCAAACACGGCGGTCACGCAGCGCGAAAGCTGCTCATCCATGGTGTAGCGCTCGCGCGACCAATCGCAGCTTGAGCCCATGGCGCGGATTTGCGCGCGTATCGTGGCTTGCGAGTTGTCGACATAAGCGATAATGCGCCGCACCAGTTCTTCGCGTCCCAAAATTTTGCCGGGATCGTCACTCCCTTCATTTTGCAATTTTTTGATAAC
>SZPB01000215.1 GCA_030263535.1 Cytophagia bacterium CHB2 | reverse complement strand
ACCATTCCCACGGCGGTGGCCACGACCGGCTTGCCGCACGCCATTGCCTGCAACAAAACCGCAGGGCCGCCTTCGTTGCGGCTTGGAATGACAACCGCATCTGCAGCATTGATCCAGTTGGGAATCGATTCCGGCGGCTGCGCGCCGGCGAATGTGACGCGCGCGCCCAAGCCAAGTTCATGCGCCAGCGATTGCAACGCAGCGGTCTCCGGTCCCGCGCCGACCAGCAGTAAGTTTATTTTCTGATCAGTGAGCGTGAGCGCATGCAATAGGATATCGACGCCTTTGACGCGGTAATGATTGGCGAGGCACAAGTAAATAAACGCCGGCTCTGAAGCCGTAGGACGAAGATTGCTCGTCTTGATTGATGAAGGCTTGTAAACTTCGCAATCAACGCCCTGGGGAATGACGTGCAGCTTATCCCGAGCAACACCTTCTGCGAAAATTTTCTCCCGCAGATTTTCATTCAAAGCAATAATCGCATTCGCCGTTTGCAGAGCCGCTAAAATTTTGGCGCGCTTGCGATGCTCGAACAGCCAGGTGTGAATATCCGAGCCTTGCGCCGTCAGCACGAATGGTTTTGCAAACTTCTGCGCGAGCCTGCTTGCGACAAACCCGCTGCGATACGCCCAATGCGCATGAATCAAATCAAATGCAAGCCGGTGTTGCGCAATTGCCGTTGCTGTGCGGCGATAGAATTCCCTGCACGCAAAACTTTCGGCAAAGACGGGGAGATAATGCACCGGCACGCGAATGACCGGATAACCCGCTTCTTGATATGCGCCGGCTGCCGGTTGCACAGCGCGCAATCGGCGATAACGCGGCAACGGCGGATACTGAACCACCGGAGCAATTACCGCGGCAACTTCACAGCTCTTGAAATGGCTTATTTGTTCCCGGACAAAAATGCCGGCATAAGTCTCCGCGGCATGCGGATAGAATTCCGAAATGATCAGAACTCGCGGCCTCGCCACGTTCAACTCACGGCTGATCGCAAGCTGCTTGCCACATGCTCCACCATGGCATTCGTCATCTCTGCATACATCGGCAAACTCAACACCTTTTCCGCCGCTGCCTCGCTCACCGGAAAACTGCCGCGTTTCAGGCCGAGATGCTGATAGGCGGGCTGCAAATGCAAGGGCAGCGGGTAGTGAATGCCAGTCGCGATGCCATTGGCTTTCAGGCGATTTTGCACTGCTCCGCGTTGAGCAACTTGAACGACGAAGAGATGATAAACGCCCTCCTGCCCTTCCGGCTCGCGCATCACTTGCACGTTTTTGTAGTCGTGCAGGTAACTGCGGTAAAGCGCTGCGATCTCGCGGCGGCGCGCATTCCACGCCGGCAGATGCCGCAGTTTCACGTTGAGCACGGCTGCCTGCAACGTGTCGAGGCGGTGATTGTACCCGATCATCAAATGTTCGTACTTCGACTCGCGGCCTTGATCGCGTAAATGCCGCATGCGTTTTGCCAGCTCTTCATCCCGCGTAACCACTGCGCCGCCGTCGCCATAGGCGCCGAGATTTTTGCCGGGATAGAAACTAAAGCACGCGGCAATGCCCATGCTGCCTGCTGCTTTGCCATGGTATTTGGCGCCGTGCGCCTGCGCCGCGTCCTCAATCACGTAAAGTTGATGTTGTTCCGCGATGGCCAAAATCGTGTTCATCTCCGGCATTTGGCCGTAAAGATGCACGGGCATGATCGCTTTCGTACGATGCGTGATGGCGCGCTCGAGCTGCGTGACATCCATTTCAAGCGTGGACGGATCAACATCAACGAAACGAATGGTTGCGCCGGCGCGCGAAATTGCCGAGGCTGTGGCAATAAACGTATTCGGCACAGTGATGACTTCATCTTTTGGACCAATGCCCAGAGCTTTGAGCGCGAGATAAAGCGCATCTGCGCCGTTCGAGACGCCCACCGCATAAGGCGCTTGACAAAAATTCGCAAAATTCTTCTCAAATTCGTCAACCGCTGCGCCGCCGACAAAATCACAATTTTCGACAACACGTTGCATGGCTTCATCAACTTCGGTTTTGATCGTGCGGTATTGCGCTTTCAAATCTAGAAATGGAATCTGTACTCCAGAGGGTTTTGAACTCATAATGCCTTCCTGCGAGTTTAAATGGTTCGTTCCTGAAAGGTTGTTGGTCGTAGGCAGTTCATTAACCATTGACCATTAACAATTAGCCATTGCTTTGCATCAAGCATACGGTTTCGCAATCAAATCATAAGGACACATCAATTCTTCAATTTGCTTAACGACTCTGCCGGGGTTGCCGGCAATCACAACATTGTCGGGCACATCTGCAATAACAACGCTGCCCGCGCCGATCAAAGCGTTTTCACCGATCACGATATCCGGCAACAGCACAGCGTTCGCGCCGATTTTTGCGCTGCGCCGAATGGTCGGGCCTTTCATGCATTTCTTCACTTCTGGACACAACGGATGAAGGGCATTGGTGAAAACGACATTCGGGCCGATCCAGCAATCATTTTCCAAAATTGAATATTCCGGAATGAATGCCTGCGAATGAATGCGCACGCGATCGCCGATTTTGACATGATGTTCTATCACGCTGCCGGTGCCAATACTCACATGATCGCCAATGAAATTGTACTCGCGAATCATCACATGATGGCCGGTTTGAAAATGTGCGCCAATGACATTGCCGGCATAGATCACCGTGTGCGAGCGTAACAGACTCTGTGCCCCAATCACGGTTTCAAGATTTCCGGACTCGATTTTTGCCGGGGGAATTCCAATGACACAGTATGGTTGCAATACCGTGCCTTCACCGAAGCGAACCCGCGGATGGATTTTGCAATCATCAAAATCCATGATAGCCTCACACTCATATTATTCGACACTCGCTGCATTCAACTGCTTTCAACAAAACACAGGCAAGATAAAGCAACACTATGATAAAGACAAGCGCGGCGAATGCTGCACTGATTCAGATCGCGATCTTTTTACCTTTTTGTAATAAAGATTTTCTACCCGCCTCCAAAATTCTCACCACCGCAAACCCGTGCTCACCATCCGTCAAAGGGCGCTTGTTTTCGCGAATACACTCGATAAAATGCCGGCATTGCACGCGCAGCGGCTCGGCAAAATCGATTTTGGGAATCAGCAAATCGCCGGCGCGGCGAATGAGTTGAAATTTGCCGAACGAATCAAATTCACCGAGATGCGCGGCGAGATTATTTTTGGCAATGCCTTTGTCATAAATTTGAATTTTGTGGTCGGGATGAACGTCGTCATAGATAATCATTTTTTCCGAGCCGACAATCGTCATCTGCCGCACCTTGCTGGGGTCGAGCCAGCTCACGTGGATGTGCGCCGAAATGCCGCTGGGGAAATTCAAATGCAAGAACGCGACATCAACAAGATGTTCTCGTAAATGCGCTTCGCCGTGCACGGCAATGGTTGCAGGACTTTCATTCAACCAGTACAGCAAAATCGAAAGATCGTGCGGCGCGAAGTTCCACATGGCATCGATATCCTGCCGCACGATGCCGAAATTCAAGCGCCGCGAGTTGATGTAATAAATCTCCCCGGCCAATCCCGCCTGCAAATAAGTCTTGATGCGATTCACCGCGGCGTCATAAAGAAACGTGTGCCCCACCATTAGTGTGCGTTGATGATCGTACGCTAACCGCACCAACTCCTCACATTCGGCAACCGTTTGCGCCAACGGTTTTTCAACAAAAACATGTTTCCCGGCTAGCAGCGCCTTCCTCGCAAACTCAAAATGAGTCGCCGGCGGCGTGGCAATGGCAACCGCATCAATATCGGCGCGTGAAAAAACGCTCAAACTGTCAAGGCTCGTCTCGACCGCACTGGTTTTCCGTGCGACGGCAGCGAGCGCTTGCGGATCGCGATCGCAAACGAGTTTGACTTGTGCGCCTTCGGTCTCATAAAAATTACGCAACAAATTCTTGCCCCAATAACCCACGCCGATTTGCGCCAAACGTATCATCACGCTGCTTTTTCTGAAAACATCTGATTCAAGTGGTGCTGCAGGTGATACAAATAATCCCGCATCAGATATTTCAAGCTGATCGGCACATGTTTTTCCACCGGCCGCCAGGCGATCTCATACAAATTGTGATTGCTGCGCCGCTTGCGCAAAATCTCGTCCGGCGTTGTGGCCATGATATGCAGCAAATGCAAATTGTACGCCTTCCACAGGTGAATCAGCAACGGCCATGATTCTTGCTGATACTTTTGCGCAGCTACCCATTTATCCTGCTCATAACGCGGGAAAACCAAATCATCCGAGAGTTGCGCCAGCACAAAACGATGATGATTGTTCGCCGCCGAGTCGATTAAATGGCCGAGCAACTCTTTCGCCGACCATTTTTCCGGCGCTAAACGCATTTCGCTCTGCGCTTCTGAAATTGCGAGCAGTTTTTTCTCGGCGGATTCAATCGTTTGCTTGAAATCGTTCAAGAAATCTTCTTCCATGATCTATCCTATGTTCGTTAGAATTTATGGAATCCCGTTTAACAAAACAAAATGCCGCCAACGGATGGCATTCATCGCTTAAATCTGTTTGCCGTTTTTCATCCGTTAGAAAAGTTTTCAATGGGACTTTCAATCGGCATTCAGTCCCAAAGCGAGAAACAATGCATATGTTCCAACGTCGCGCCGACCTCCCGTTGCCGGCACATTCTTGAAATTCACGCGCTGCACAGCCAATTGCAGCTTGAGATTGCGCAACACTTCATAACGCGCTTCGAAGCGCAGCGTCGTGCGGCGCTCGCGAATGCCATCGAGAAAGTAGACGGTTTGATTATCGTTTACATGAAACGGCCGCTCAACCTCACCGCCGACGTTACGCTCAACGGGATTCGCGCCGTGACGATAACGCTCTGCCGAGAACCGCAATTGCCAGTGCCGGCTTCCCCAAAAGAACCATTCGCCGTACAACAGATCGGCATTCGGGCCTGCGGGATGGCCTAAAATCGTATCATAGTTTTCGTAAATATTGATCGGAAACGTGTGCGAATACACATAAGGCTCGATGCGAACATACTCCGTGCGCCAATCGCTGCGCGGCAGGCCGAGAGGATTCGTCAGATGAAATCCCGCCAGCCACGCGACTTTGTTGCCGTACCAATTTTCGCCGAGGCGCGCCACGGAAAAATCATCGACAAACCATTCGCCGTAAATCCGCAAACCGTTAAGCGGCCGAACCTCGAGATCGAGGCCCATCGTGGCATTATCGCGATCGCCGAGAAAATGTTCGGCGCTGCGATAAAACATGATGGGGTTCAGATAAGCCAATTCCATACCGCGCTCGCCGTAGATCACGGTTTCATGCAGGCCGACATTCATCCATGCAACCGGCGCGATTTCCAAACGATGGGCGGCGAGATATTTCTGCGCGAAGATTTGCCGCTCTACGCCATTCGACAAATAAGAGGAAACCAGCACCGGCGGATGTTGGCGCAGCGCCGCGTGAACATACGTAAACTTTGCCCGCCAGAACTGCACACTGAGTTTGAGTTGATCATACGAAGTTGCATAGTCGTTCAGCGCCAACGCGCCGGTGTAGCCCGGCCCCCAGCGATTAAGATTTTTACCGAACTCAACCGCAACATGCGGCAGCGTGAAATGAAGATACGCGATAGTTTCATCGTGATAGACATGCGTACCATAACCGCGCGCAAATCCAAAGCGCGGCCAGGCAATGCGCGACGAGGTGGGATACGCGCGCGTGCCGTGTTCCTTCGTGTCGCGGCTGTTGAGATAAAATCCCAGATGCCGGCCGAGCGTTCCCCAGAACGTGAATCCGCCGGTATTTTGGAAAACACGATCCTGCCGCGCCAGTGTATCAGTATCGTTGAACAGCCCGTCGCGGTAAAAAATGGGATCGAAGAAGAAGCGCAATTCCCTGCTTTCCAGGCTGAGAAAGTTGCGGCTGTTGGCATAAAGCGGATTCGGCAGCCAACTCAGCCACTTGTCCTGTTTGTTGCGTTGCCGTTGCTTGCCGTCATGCGCCTGCTTGCTTTCATCAAGGCGTTCAATCTCTTCGGAAAATTCAAAGAACAAAAACTCCAATGCTTCACGTTCGCTGCGATCGAGTTTATCGCTGTGATTTTTGTATGCCTTGAGCAGCGTTTGCGCTAACGTTTGTCGCGTTAGCGGGCGGCTGCCGGTCAATCCCACTTCGACAAAGCCGCGCGTGCGCAGGCGATCGAGCAACTGATACGACCAATGCCCTGGAGGAACCTCAACGGTTTGCGATAAAAGAACCGGCGTCAATGCGGCAAGAAACAAAATCATCCACAGCAAAATGCCGGGCGCAGCACAAAAATTCGATCCGCGACGGCTTGGCCGTCGCTTTGTTTTTTCTATCATTGTTCGCGCCACGGCTTGGCCGTGGTTTGCTGTTCTAGTGCAATGCTACCTTGATTTTTATGACTATTTTATGTGTCATTCCGAAGGAATCTGGTGAAGCATGCGGTCATGAACGAATTTTCACAAGATTCTTTCAGAATGACATTCAGGTGTGAATATATTTTTCAGGGTAACAATGTACTACTGACAATCGCGAGTTGACTTGACACATTTTAGCCTGTAAAATCAAAGTTATTCTTGTCAAATTAAATACCGAATGTCAGTAATTCATGAATTCGGCTATCTCAGAGGTTCATCCAATTTGTTTGTTCGCCAAAGGCCCTGCCATTTGTTCCATTCTGCTTTGTTCGCATGCAAGCCGCGAACATAATGCAACATAAACGCCGCCAGTATACTCAAAATGAAAACGACGCTTGTTCCAATCAGCAAAAGCAACAATCGTTTCGGCTGCGTGCGAAATTCCGGCGGCAGAGCGCGATCTAAAACCTGCACCGTGGGCGTGTCACGCGCTTCTTGAATCTTGGCTTGATAATACTGTTGATTGAGCAATTGCCAGATAGTTTCCTGCACCTTCACCTCGCGCGTCAACTCTGCCAATCGCCGGCTTAATTCGGGCATCTCCGCAAAAGGAATAAAATATTCGGTTTGGAGCCTATCGTTTGCAGGCTTGCCGGTTTGCAGACTGAGGTATTGGTTGCCCAACGCGGCAATCTCCGCTGCCAGCGCCGCCAGCGCGGGATTGTCCGGCGTCATACTGCGGCGCATGAGATCGAGCTGAACTTGTTTGGCGATCATATTGCCTTTGATCGCGCCGGCTTGTTCCATCACCGCGCGCATCTGTTCATCCAAACCGATGGCGCCGTAACGGGTTTGAAATTGCGTCAGACTGTCGGCAAGTTGGGTGAGTTGTTTCGAGGTGTTTTCCAACTGCGCTTCAATGTATTTGCGCGAATTGCGCGCCGCTGAAACGCTTTTTTCTTGATTGACGCGATCCAGCTCCGCGACAAACGCATTGGCAATCGCCGCGGCCAGCTCCGGCGATTCCATCTCCACCGCGATTTCGATTATGCCCTGCTCGGTTGTTGCCAGCATCGTGCGGCGATAGAGTTTTTTTAATGCTTTTTCTTCGCTGGTGATTTCCCAATTTTTTGCCAACGTCGTTTGTGTTGAATCAATTTGAACGGGATGATGCAAAACACCCGAACCGACGCTGCGGCTGCCCAGGATCTCCACAAACAAGTCTGAGGTTGATCGCGCCTGCGGCACCGCAAAACGTACCAAAGGAGAATTGTTGAGTAAATTCAACCAATCTTGTTGATCCTGTTTGTCGGGCGGCAGAAGCGTCGTCCGCGCCGTGAATGTCGGCGGCCAGACCAAACCGAGAATGATAAAAAAAAGCGCCCCCAACACAACATTGCGCGCAATCATGCGGCGATGCGCAAGAAGTATGGCCAGCGCTGAAAAAAAATCGGCTTCGTCAGAGGGCAAATGATTGTTTGTCGAAATATTATTCTGGCCGTTTTCAGAGGTGTCGCGGGATCGAGGTTGTGAGGCTTGCTCGTGCATGAGGCAATTCAGAAACGCGGATGAAGAAAAGTTTATCTCGTGATCTTGCCGGCGCATCGGCGAAAGAGTACCGTTTGAACAACTGACTCATTTCCTCGAAACCGCGAATGCACGCGAATATACGCTAATATATCAATTCGCGCTTATTCGCGTTCATTCGCGGTTTGAGATATGGGAAAGTTATTTGAACGGCATTCCTAAATTCCAGTGAGGGCATGCCTGCCTGTTTCATCCAACATCGCAATCAGCAAGGGCGGCGGCGTGACCGCGTGATCGGCGATCACAAAACTTTGCTGAACTCGTGCTGCAATGTTTGCCTCCACCGCAACCGTTGAGCTTTGCAGCAACGCCAGCATTTCACCGGCAGACACCGGATCGCCAACTTTCTTGTACAAAGTCATGCCTGCCAAGGGATCAACTTTATGATTGACTTCAACCCGGCCCGCGCCGAGAGTCATGGATAAATGCCCAAGCGTGCGCGCATCAATTTGCGCAACATGGCCGCTTTGGGCGGCCTTCACCGCCAGCGTGTGCCGCGGCTTGGGATAGCGATCCGGATGTTCCACAAACTTAATTTCCCCCTGCTGGGCTTTGACGATCTCCAAAAACTTTTTCCACCCCGCGCCGCTGTCCAACAATTTTTCAAGAGGTTTTACGCCTTCGTGCAATTGCTGAATCTTTCCCACCGCTTTCAGCATTGCCGCACCCAAAGCCAATGTGACGCGGCGCGTGTCCTGCGGACCGCCGCCGTGCAACACCTCTATTGCTTCTCGCACCTCCACCCAGTTGCCGATCGTGTTGCCTAACGGCTGTGACATGCCGGTCAGCAATGCAATCACCGGGAGATTGAAATGCTTTGCCGTGCGAATGAGTCGCGTTGCCAATTCTTCCGCGGATGCGACATCCGGAAAAATCGCGCCGTTACCGGCTTTCACATCCAAAACTAAGGCATCGATGCCTTCCGCGAGTTTTTTGCTGAGAATGCTGGCGCAGATCAAGGGCATCGAAGGCACGGTGCCGGTGACATCGCGCAACGCATAAATACGGCGATCGGCCGGACAAATGTTTTCGGTTTGCCCGATCAAACACGTGCCGATACTCGCCGTGAGCTGTTGAAATCGTTCAAGCGAAAGCTGTGTTTGAAAACCGGGAATGGCCTCCAGTTTGTCGAGCGTGCCGCCGGTGTGCGCCAGGCCGCGGCCGGAGATCATCGGCACGGCCAAGCCGGCAGCGGCCATCAGTGGCGCGAGTATGAGAGAAACCTTGTCGCCCACACCGCCGGTGCTGTGCTTGTCGACTTTCGGAGCAGAGATGTGGGAATGCTTCAGCACCACTCCGGAATCACGCATCAACTGCGTCAACGCCACGGTTTCATGATCATCCATGCCGCGGAAATAAATCGCCATCAACAGCGATGACATCTGATAATCAGGGACTTTGTTGGCGAGATAGGCCGAGATGACGAATTGGATTTCATCCGCAGAGAGGGCGTGGCCGTCGCGTTTTTTTTGAATGATCTCAACCGCGTTCATGTCAAGCAGCCTTTCGATGTTCGAGAATGGCAATGCTGGCTGAAGCGCCCAAACGTGAAGCGCCGGCTGCGATCATTTTGCTGGCAATATCATACTCGCGGATGCCGCCCGCAGCTTTTACCCCGAGCTGTTCGCCCACCACGCGCCGCATCAGCGCAACGTCTTCGATCTTCGCGCCGCTCGGGCCGAAGCCGGTCGAGGTTTTCACAAAATGTGCGCCCGCCTCACGCGAGAGTAACGAAGCTTTGATTTTCTCCTCGTCAGTCAGATAACAATTCTCCAAAATCACTTTGACATGAGCAGGATGCGCGGCTTCGACAACGGCGTGAATGTCTTGCGCAACAAAATCATACTCGCCCGATTTAAGGCGGCCGATGTTGATCACCATGTCGATTTCACAAGCGCCCTGCTCCACGCATTGTTTCGTTTCAGAAGCTTTGACTTCGGTGGTGTTCGCGCCAAGCGGAAAGCCCACCACCGTACACACCAACACCTTCGTGCCGCGCAGCAAGTGGCTGCAATAAGAAACCCAGGTGGGATTCACGCACACACTGGCGAATCCAAACTCCGCCGCTTCTGTGCAGAGCTTTTCGATCTGCTGTCGCGTGCCCTCCGGCTTGAGCAGGGTGTGATCGATATAGCGCGCCGCGAGTTCTTTCACCGGTGCGATGCCGGGATCCGCGCCGACGCGGCACGCGCCATGACTCACCATGCGCGTGACCAGCTCGGTTTTGCAATCCGGGCAAACCCAGCACCAGTTGCAATGCGGCGTGTGATGATGCTTGCCGGTTTCTTCGGCAATCATGCGTTCAATGCGGGCGTTGAGGTTCATAAGAAAATCAAGGATGATGATGACTTAAAGCCTTGGAGGCGGGCCGCTGGAGAATTCAGTCGCTCCGTCTTGCGCGTTATTGCTCCAATGAAATTATTTTGTGCGTTCTTCGAGCCAGCGCTGAAACGAGCGCGAGCTTTCACCCGATGGCCTTCCAAGCATGAGGCCTTCGATGCTCAAATCTTCATCCAGGTCAGGCCAGTGAATGCCTTCGCCTTTGCCGATCAAACGCCAATTGCTGCGTTCTTCAGGCTTGCCATGTAAAAGTCGAGGATACCATGCCAATGGAACGGAAATGGTGCGGCCATCTGTCAAATCCACCGTCAATGAATCTTCAGTAACCATGACATTTTGCGCTTTCAACTCCTGAATGTCAATCGTTGAAGTAGTCATTCCAGCCTCGCAACAATTGTTCTTGATTCACTTCAACCAGTTTCTGAATTGCGTTGATTTCGTGCCTGGCAAAACCGCCGCTACTATGAAGCCTGACAGGAACGAGCCAAAACTTTGCAGTCCTATGTTCACGCTCAATGTGTATGTGAGGCGCCTCATCGCGATCACCGGCATAAAAGAAAAGGCGATAAGGTCCGCTGCGGAGTACCGTTGGCATATTTACAGACTCGGCGTGTCAAGGGCATCAATCACCCCCACGATCACCGCTTGCACGGGAATCTTGGGATTGTCGAGCAGCATGCGTGCGCCGCCGCCTTCGCGATTCACCAATACCAAATCATGCGGCCCGGCGTCGACTTTATCCACGGCGATCAAGGTTTCACCCTTTTCCGTTTTGCCGTCGAGTTCGACCGGCTGCACCAGCAGCAGCTTGTGGCCGTGCAGATGTTCGTTTTTGATGGTGGAGACCACGTCTCCGACAACGCGACAAATGAGCATGAAATATTCTCGCGATTCAGACGCGGCCAAAATAATCAGAAAAGCGAGGAAATGCAAATTGAAATTCCGCACGGCGAGCACCCGGGTTAGTAGGGCGAAGCCCAACTTCGGCACGACAATCTTGGTAAATTGCGCCTGTCCGAAAACTCGAGGTTTTGTAAGCTGACTCCCCCACGGCTGAGCC
>SZPB01000214.1 GCA_030263535.1 Cytophagia bacterium CHB2 | reverse complement strand
GTCAATGCTGTCACGAAAGACGGCGGGCAATCCTATCACGGCGCATTTTCGGCGGACCTCGCGAATTATCTTACCTCCAATAACGACATTTTCATTGGTCTCAAGAACAGCGACGTCGACCGCAATCAAGATTACAAGTTTCAGCTCAGCGGCCCGTTGCTCACCAAAAAACTTTCCTTTTTTGCCAACTATCGTTTGCAGGATTACAAGAATCATCTCAACGGCATCCGGCGTTTCAACGTCAACGACTTCAGCAATTTCCAGGCAGAAACACCGGGCGATTGGATCTCCGAACAGACCGGCGACAGCGCGTACGTGCCAATGAACAATTCCAAAAACATATCCTTTTTGGGCAAACTCACCTCGAATTTTTCGCGCAACGCGAAACTCTCCCTGTTGTACTCGCGCAATGACGATGAGTGGCACAACTATGATCACGGGTTCAAGTATAATCCCGACGGGCGCGCCACCTCGTATCGGGAAACCGACATGTATTCACTGCAATTCAATCACATGCTTTCATCAAAAGCGTTTTATGAAATCAAGTTATCCTACATCGACAACTTCACCGGCTATTATGTTTTTCCGGACCCGCTCGATCCGCGTTACGTGCATGATCGCTTCTTGTACAATGATGGTCCCGGCTTCTACACCGGCGGGCAGCAGAAAACCCACGTTAGCCGCACGATGAAGGACTATAATGCCAAGTTGGACCTCTCCTGGCAACTAAACAAGCATCACAGCCTGAAATCCGGCTTTCTGTTCACGCATCACGACCTGGACAACAAAAGCGTGGAGATTCGCAATCTTTACTACGGCACCGACCTCGAATTCTTTTTCTATGAGCCTGTGATTCTGCCGGATTCTTCAATTTATTCCGACATCTACCGCGTCAAGCCGCTGGAATTTTCCGCGTATATTCAGGATAAAATCGAATACGACGAAATGGTCGTGAACGTCGGCTTGCGCTATGACTATTTTTATGCCAACTCGGTATATCCTTCGGAACGCCGCAACCCCGCCAATCAACTCAGTTTCCCGGATAATCCGGAAAAAATGTCAACCTATCCCAAAGTCGATCCGCAAACACAGATCAGTCCGCGTTTGGGCCTGGCCTATCAGTTGAGCGATGTGGCGCTGTTGCATTTCAGCTACGGCCATTTCTTCCAAATTCCGCCGATGTATGCGCTCTACGACAATCATTCATTTCAGATTGCGCCGAACGATTATGAAACCACCATGGGTGATGCGCAGATCAAAGCGGAAAAAACAGTGCAATACGAATTGGGCGTCTGGCAGCAAATTCTGCCGGGCATGGGCGTCGAGGTGGCGTTGTTTTATCGCGACATCTACGATCTGTTGAGCGCCAAAGTCGTGAGCACGTTCAATCAGATCGAATACGGCTTGTACTCCAACAAGGATTACGGCAATGCCAAAGGTTTGGAGTTGAAGTATGATTTCGTGTCGGGGCGATTTTCCACACACGTCAACTACACGCTGCAATTCACGCGCGGCAATGCGGACAATCCGCGTTTCACCTTCGATCGCGCCGGCGATAATCGCGACCCGATTCCAACCTTGATTCCGATGAGCTGGGATCAACGCCACACCTTCAACGCCACGGTGGGCTACAACGCGGCCAAATACGGCGTCACGGCAACGGGCTATTTCAATTCCGGCACGCCCTACACCTGGTCGCCCTTGCAAGAGAACCTGCTCGCGCGCGTCAATCTGTTGCCCAACAACGCCAAGCAACCGGGACAATACAGCATCGATTTGGCTGCGTATTATAATGTGCCCCTAACCAACAACTTTGATTTGAGATTCACCCTGTCCGTGTTCAATCTTTTCGATCGTTTGAATGAGGTGGCCGTCAATTCGCAAACAGGCCGTGCTTACACCGCGATCGTCATGCCCTCGGATCTCGCCGCGCATCGCAGCAATTTCAACGATTATTACGATCGCGTGCGCAATCCGTCGATGTACTCCGCCCCGCGTTACGTGAAGCTGGGCATGGGCATTTCGTTTTGACCGCGCTTTCCGCAAAAAATTCCCGTTGAACGGCTTGTATAAACTTGTGGTGATCCGGATTTGGCATCGTGACTCTTTCAAAAAACTTTCACAGGCATGACATGAAAAATATCATGAGATGTTACGCCGTTGCTCTACTCTTGTTCGCGCTGCTGCCCGCCGCTGTTTTCGCGCAGGGCAAGCCCTATGACGGTCCGGAAGACGGCCCGGGCGACATTGCCGCTGAACGCGCAGGTTTCATGACCGGCAATCGCGTGTTCTTGTATTTTCGCAACACCACTGAGCTTTCGGACTGGCCGCGCCCGGATGTGTCGCGATGGCCCAACAACACCGATGGCGTGAAAATGCTGGACGGCATCGGCCTGCTGATCGGCGCCAAGGTTTATGTTGAAAAAGATTCAATCCCGGTAACGGATCCGGTGCAGATTGCGAATCGCACGGATTTGCAGGAACTTTATTTCTTGCAGACGAGCTACCGTGAAGAAATGGACCGCGATCCCACCGGCACTATCGAGTGGGGGCTTTATCCGGTCTTCGGCTATTTCAACGAGCTGGGCGAATATCCCGCCATGAGCAATCGCAACGATTCCTGGCCGACAGGAGGATGGCCGTCCACCAATACCAGCAAGAAATGGCCGGGAGAATGGAACGGCCGCTTTGGCCGCGGTGTGATTTACGCTGATTTGGAAACCTTCTTCGTGGCGAATGATGCGCAAGACCAGGAATACCTTGGCCCGGAAGATATTGTGAAGTATTACCCGCGGCCCGGGAGAATCATCGGCGACAATTATCCAGAAGTCAGTATTCAAAAGGGCAAGCCCTGGGGCGGCATCGGCATTCGTGTGGAACAGCGCGGCTTTCAATGGAACAATCCGCAAGCGCGTGACGCAATCTTTTGGGAATACACTATTGCCAACATTTCCGATTATGATTTGCCCGAAGTCGCGTTCGGTTACTGGGTTGACAATGCCATCGGCGGCGAGCGCGATGATGAACTCGGCTATTTCGATACGACGATCGACATGGCGTATTCCTGGGACGTGGACGGCATTGGCACCGGCGGCTTGCAAACCGGCACAATGGGTTTTGCTTATCTGGAAAGCCCGGGCTTGGCTTATGATAACAGAGACAATGATGAAGACGGCCTCACCGATGAAAAACGCGATAATATCGCTACTGCCATCATTGGTCCAACCGAGGGCATTACAGATTTGAACAAGTTTCTCGCGACTTATAAATTAAAATTGGAAGATTTGCGGCCGCATTGGGATGCTGACGAAGATCAAGATTGGCAGGACGGTGAAGATCTCAACGGCGACGGCATTTATCAAGCCAGCGAATTTGCCGGTGATGATGTCGGCCTCGACGGCGTAGGCCCGAATGAATTGAATTATACCGGACCGGATGTTGGGGAATGCAATCACCGCCCGGATTTTGTCGAGGGTGTCGGCAGCGAGCCCAACTTCGCGTTCACGGATGTCACCGAATCTGACATGGTCGGCCTCACTTCCTTCCGTCTGTTTCCCGTGCCCAGCCATGCTTCAGACTTCCGCTGGTTTCGCGGCGATCGCTCGATGTGGGAGTTGATCGGAGAAGACACGCTTGCGAGCTATCTCGGCAATATTTCCAATTTGGTCGAAACCTTCGCTTCCGGCGAGTTCCCGCTGTTCAAAGGCCGCACCGAGCGCATTTCCATGTCCGAATTGCACTCCTATGACCCGCTTACCGGTTTGAATTCCGACGCGCACACCGCGCCGGCGCTGTTCGAACAAAAGCGCATCGTGCAGGTAATTTATGAAAAAGACTATCGCTTCGCGCAGCCGCCGGCCATGCCGGCGCTCAGCGCCACGCCCGGCGACGGTTATGTGATCCTGACCTGGGACGATGCTGCCGACACCAAAACCCGTGATCCGTTCCTGAACAATGTCAATGATTTCGAAGGCTATAAACTCTACCGTTCCACCGATAAAAAATTCTCCGACTCCGAAGTCATTACCGACGGGTTCGGCACGCCAATTCTCAAAAAGCCGATTTTCGAATGCGACGTGATTAACGGCAAATTGGGCTTCACCAATTTTGGATTGGTCAATGGCGTTGCCTTCAATCTCGGTTTTGATTCGGGCATCGTGCATTATTTCATCGACAATACCGTGCAAAACGGGCGAACTTACTACTACGCCTTGGTGGCATACGATTATGGCGCGCCCAACATCGGACCCGGCATCGCGCCTTCGGAAAATTCGATCACGCTCGAATTGGACGAAGACGAGGAAGTGCGCGCGTTCGGCAAAAATGTGCGCATTGTCACGCCGCATCAGAAAGCCTCCGGCTATGTGCCGCCCTCGCTCGGCGAAGTCAATGATCAAACGCATTTTGGAACCGCAACCATCACCCCCGAAATTCTTGCAGCGCAGGATCTCAAGATTGGCCATACCTACAAAGTCAAGTTCAGCGTCGACACGTTGACCAGCGTCGTCAATTATGAACACGGCCAGCTTTACACCACGACCGGCCTTTATGTGTATGACGTCGAATCCGGCAATCAACTGGTGTATCAAGAAACGCCTGAAAAATTTGCCTTTGAAAATTTCATCTATGATGACTCCCTCGGCTTCTGGCATATGAATAATGCGGGCGTCTTGAGAACCGACATTTTCGACGGCATGCGCTTGAGCTTTCAAACCCCGGTAAAAACCGCATCGTTCGATCCCCTCAATTCCGGATGGCTGGCCGGCAATTCGATTATCCGCATCACACCAACCTCGGTGGAGTCGGGATATTTCCCCTGGGATTATGACATCGTCTTTACCGACAATCCCGCGGTTTACACCGGTCGTGTGACGAACAAAACCATGCGCGATGAAAACAACAGCCGCATTGCCAATGCGGCGCTTTTGGTCAGCCAGCAATTCAATTTTTATGTGCTCAACAAATCCTTCAAGAACGCCCAAGGCGAATATGAAGTGATGGATTTGGTGGTGCACGATTTGAATGGCAACGGCCAATTCGACATGATCGGCGATCGCATTTTGGTCGGCCCCATTACCTCCGTCAACAATCGCTGGGCCGGCACCGCGTTCATCATCGACTTCCGGTTGCTCAGCGACCCGTCACAATTGCCCAAGCCCGACAACGTTTATCGCGTGACCTTCAACCGGCCGTTCACGGTACAGGACTCGTTGATGTTCAGAGTCAACAGCGCCGGTGAGTTGAACACGACTGAAATCAAAAGCATGATGAGTAATATCAAAGTCGTTCCCAATCCCTATGTCATGACCAACGAAATGGAACCGGCGGTATCGAATCAGTATTTGAATCAGCGCCGGCGCATTTTATTCACGCATCTGCCGGCGCAATGCGATATCAAAATTTTCACCATCAGCGGCGTGATGGTGGATGAAATCGTGGTCGACAATCCGGTGGAGAACGGCACGATTCATTGGGATCTCAAAACCAGTGAAGGGCTGGACATCGCCGCCGGCATGTATTTTTATCACGTGCGAGCGCGTGCCACCGGCGACGAAAAAATCGGTAAATTTGCGGTAATCAAGTAACGTGCCTTGCCGGGAAAGGCTCTGTGTTACAAATTGTTGCTGCGGACCCGGCTTGACGCTGTAACCCCGGAATCGCCATAAGCTGCGAACTTTGCCCTTGATCATCAAAGAGGCCATCATGAGTGGAATAAAAAAACGTCCTTGCATTTATGCCACCGCCCTTCTGGTTTTGCTGGCATTGACTCAAACAACTTTTGCACAACGCCCTTATCGCGTCGGCACGACGGCCGCAAATTTTCTTGAGATCGGTTACGGTAGCGCGGGCAGCGCCATGGGCGACGCTTATGTCAGCGTCGTCACGGATCTTTCAGGAATATACTGGAATCCCGCGGGCCTGGGCTTCATGGAACAGAGCGAAGCGCAATTCGTGAACCAGCCCTGGATCGCGGACGTCAACACCACTTTTGCCGGCGTGGGCCTGGTGTTGCAGGATATCGGCACGCTCGGCGTGGGCTTCTTTCACATCGGCTACGGCGATGAAGAAGTCACCACCATCCGCCAGCAAGAAGGCACCGGAGAAATGTTCACCGCCAATGACTTCGCGCTGTCGCTGACTTTTTCCCGGCGCCTGGTGCACTGGTTTTCATTCGGCGCCTCGGCAAAATATATTTCCTCGCAAATTTGGCACACCAACGCGAGCGCGGTCGCCATGGATTTGGGCGTGCTGTTTAACACGCCATTTTTCTCATTCACCGGCGAACGCGAAAACGGCTTGAGCATTGGCATGAGCATTTCGAATTACGGCACGCGCATGCAATATAACGGCATCGATCTGCTCAATCCCATCGACATTCTACCTAATGAAGACGGCAACTTTCGCGATGCACGCGGCCAGTTTACACTGGACGAATGGGAATTGCCGTTGATCTTTCGCCTGGGTGTTTCCCTGCAGCCGATAGTTGCCAGCCGCTCACGTGTAATTATATCCGCCGACGCCCTGCATCCCAACAACAACAGCGAGTCAGTCAACGTGGGCGCGCAATATCAGTACAACGTTCCCACCACCGGAACCTTTTACCTGCGCGGCGGGTACAAGGCGCTGTTTATGACCGAAAGGCAATTTGGCCTGTCGCTGGGCGGCGGCGTGGAATTGCGCATGATGAACAATATCGCGTTGAAGGTTGATTATGCCTATCGTGACGTGGGCATCCTGGGCCAAACGCATTCGTATTCCTTCGGCGTAAAATTCTGACCATCGTATTTTTGTGAGTCGATTATGTTGCACGTCAAGGCCAAGTATCTTTGTCATCTGTTTATCGCCGCTTCCCTGCTCGGCTTAAGCTGTAACAAAAAAACCATTACCCAGGTGGAAAAGCCCGCCTGGGAGATTGCCGGCTGGCAGTTGATCTGGCACGATGAATTCGACGGTCGTCAGATTGATTTATCCAAATGGGGACATGAAGTGAACGCGCAAGGCGGCGGCAATAACGAATTGCAGTATTACACGGCGCGGCCGGAGAATTCTTTTATTCAAGACGGCGTCCTGGTCATTCGCGCGTTGCAGGAAAATTACACCGGTCCCGAAGGCACGCGAGCCTACACCTCCGCCCGATTGCGAACCTTGAATAAGGGGGATTGGAAATACGGCCGTTTCGACATTCGCGCCAAGTTGCCGGTGGGCCGCGGCATGTGGCCGGCAATTTGGATGCTGCCCACAGATTGGGTTTACGGCGGCTGGGCGGCAAGCGGTGAAATCGATATTATGGAAATGCTGGGACACGATACGAAAACCGTGCACGGCACGCTGCATTATGGCGCGGCCTGGCCGGGAAATGTTCATACGGGAAAATCGTTTACGCTGCCACAAGGCGACTTCACCAACGAGTTTCACACGTTCCGCCTCGATTGGACAGAGAATGAATTCAAATGGTATGTTGATGATCAGCTTTATCAAACGCAAACGCAATGGCACACGACGGGCCAACCTTACCCCGCGCCCTTCAATCAGCGTTTTCACATGCTGCTCAATCTAGCGGTGGGCGGCAACTGGCCCGGCAACCCGGACGCGAGCACGGTTTTTCCGCAAACGCTGACGGTGGATTATGTCCGTGTTTACCAGCGCGCGCCATGAGGTAAACAGAATTCATCCTCTGCAATATTCTCATTTAACAAATTTATGACATCAAGCATGCGCATCAGCCTCAATCTTGTCATCCTCATATTTGCCGCTCTCTCAATCGCTTTGATTTCCGCCTGCTCCGACGATTCCAATCCTGTAGCACCTGAAAATGAAACGCCTCCCGATGCTTTCGCACAAAATGCGCGCTTGGGCCGGGGCATGAATTTGGGCAATGCGCTCGAGGCTCCGAATGAAGGCGACTGGGGCGTGACGCTCAAAAGCGAGTATTTCGATTGGATCAAAAGCGCGGGATTCAACTCCGTGCGCATTCCCATCCGCTGGTCGACGCATGCGCTAACCAGCGCGCCTTATACGATCCATCCCAGCTTTTTGCTGCGCGTTGATTGGGCAATAACCCAGGCGCTCTCCAGAAACCTGGCGGTCGTTATCAATATTCATCACTACGAAGAGATCATGCAAGATCCTGCGGCGCACAAGGCGCGCTTTCTTGCCATCTGGGAGCAACTGGCGAATCATTATCGCGATCAATCCAGCGATATCTTTTTTGAAATCCTCAATGAACCTAACGCCAATCTCACAACGACGATTTGGAATCAATATTTGCAAGAGGCCATTGCTGTTATTCGCCAGACCAATCCCACGCGGACGATCATTGTCGGCCCGGCTTTCTGGTACAATTCCAGCGCCCTCAACAGTCTGGTGTTGCCCGCGGATGATAAGAACATAATCGTTGCCGTGCATTTCTACAGTCCTTTCAACTTCACCCATCAAGGCGCGGATTGGGTTCCCGGTAGCAGTGCCTGGCTCGGCACAACCTGGTCCGGAACGCCGGCAGAGCAACAAGCTATTCAAAACGAATTTACACTTATCGCGAATTGGGGAACGACCAACAATCGCCCCATGAACATTGGTGAATTTGGCGCCTATAGCATGGCCGACATGGACTCGCGCGCGCGGTGGACCGCATTCGTCGCCCGCACCGCCGAAGCCAATGACATAAGCTGGCATTATTGGGAATTCATCGCCGGTTTCGGTGTGTATAATGCAACAACAAATGATTGGAATTACCCTCTGCTCAATGCGCTGATTCCCAAACCGCTTGCATTAACCGCGCCGGAAGTGGACTAAATCATTTATGCGAACACTGGCTTCCATTTCTGCTGCCGTATTTTTTTTCCTCGCGCCGGCAGGCTTTGCGCAATTCCTGCGCGTGGACGGCAAAGAAATCGTCGATGCTGCGGGCAAGCCTGTTTTGCTGCGGGGCATCGGTCTCGGCGGCTGGCTGGTGCCGGAAGGATACATGCTGCACACGCCGGGCTACGGCTCACCCACCTCGATTCGCAACATGATGCAAGACTTGCTTGGCGAGCAGGATACCAAAATATTTTTCGATTCCTATCGCGCCAATTATGTTGCCGAAAGAGATGTTGCGAAAATTGTGGCATGGGGATTCAACAGTATTCGCCTGCCCTTTCATTATGAATTGCTTTCTCCACCAAACCAACCGGGCGTCTTTCTTGAAGATGGCTTTCTGCTGCTGGATTCACTCATTACCTGGAGCAAGCGGCAGGGCTTGTATGTCATTCTCGACATGCATTGCGCCCCGGGCGGGCAGAATTCCAACAACATCAGCGACAGCGATGGCGAAGCCAAGCTCTGGACCATACCAGCCAATCAAGATCGCACCGTCGAAATTTGGAAAAAGATTGCCGAACGCTATGTCAATGAACCGTGGGTGGCAGGATATGATTTGCTAAACGAGCCGGTGATGCCCGCCGGGTATAATAATCTCGACTTACGCAACTTCTATCGCCGTCTCGCGCTGGCGATCCGAGAGGTTGACAACAATCATATTCTGTTTATCGAAGGCAGCAACTTTGCGACGGATTTCAGAGATTTGGCTCCGCCGTTGTTGTATGGTTCCAACATCGTTTACAGCTTTCACAAATATTGGAGTGAAACCACGCAAGCGACCATTCAGGATTATTTGAATCTGCGCAACAATTGGAATGTGCCGCTGTGGATGGGCGAGTCCGGCGAGAATTCGAATCCCTGGTTTTATGAAACCATCAAGTTGCTGGAAGCAAACAGTATCGGCTGGTGCTGGTGGACGCACAAAAAAATTCAAACCACCACCAGCCCGCTTTCCGCGCCCATCACGCCGGGTTATCAGCGCGTGCTGGATTATTGGAACGGCAATGCCAGCAGGCCGGCTCAAGCGTTCGCGCGTGATGCGCTGTTCGGCATGGCGAAAAATCTGGCGCTGGAAAAATGTGAGCCGCGCCCGGATGTTTTGCATGCGTTGTTTGACACCGGCTTCAATGCACGCAGCAAGCCGTTTGCGCCGCACAGCCTTCCCGGCGTTATCCCGGCCGTCGCATATGATTTCGGGAATGTCGGAATCGCCTATCATGATCAAGATTACAAAAAAGTGCGTTGGGATGCCGATCAACCCTGGAATTCGGGCGGCCAGTTTCGCAATGACGGCGTGGACATCGAGAAAAGCAGTGATGCGCAGGGCGCGGCCTACAACATTGGCTGGATTGCCGGCGGCGAGTGGTTGAAATATACCGTCACCGTTACGCAGGCGGGTTTATATGATGTTGTCTTTCGCGTTGCCAGCTTGAACGGCGGCGGCGCGCTCAAGCTTGCGCTGGATGGCCAGGAGTTGATCGCTTCTCTCACGATTCCACGAACAGGCGGTTGGCAAAACTGGAACGCCGTGAAGTTCGAGAATCTGCCCTTGCCTGCCGGCGCGCATGTTTTGACAGTGCTCGTCTTGCGTGAAGGCTTCAATCTCAATCAAATGCAATTTTTGCTCAAATCTCCCAGCGCCGTCGCGGAGAACCTTGACGCCGCAACGCCACGACAATATGTATTGGAGCAGAGTTTTCCCAATCCTATTTTCAGATCAACAATTCAAACGGACAAGCAACAACGCAATGAAATCGCGATAACGATTGGCTATGAATTGCCAGAGAAAACGCCGGCCACGCTCAAGATATATGATATCCTTGGCGGAGAAGTTAAAACACTTGCTGCGGGCGCACAGAACGCCGGACGGCATGCGTTCACCTGGGACGGCCGAAATGCCCTCGGACGGCTTGTAGAACCCGGAATTTACTTTTATATTTTGCATGCCGGCCAACAACAACTCAAAAGAAAACTCCTGTTGTTGCCATAAGCCCGATCATTTGACATGGCTATTTCCCAATGAAAAAACGGTGTATGCGATTGCGACGCTATTTCGCAAAATATCGGAGCAGTAAACTTGTCATTGGTTTCATCATTTTTGTTTTGTTCTCATCATGCAACAAGCCGCAAGAACAAATACAAAACGAAACCATCCTGGCGCGCATTGGCGATAGAACCATTTCCGTGAATGAGTTCATTCGCCGCGCAGAGTATACGCCGCGCCCGATCTATTGCCGCGGCGAGGATTACGTTCAGCGCAAAATCGTGCTCAACTCGCTGATCGCCGAAAAACTCCTGGCCCTGGAAGCGGGCGCCGACAACGAACTGACGCGTACGCCGGAGTATCAATTGTATGTGCAAGGCCGCAAAGAGCAGGCGATGCGGCAATGGCAATATCATCAAGAAGCATATCAACGGGTTCAACTCGACACCAGCGAAATCAAAACCGTCTATCAGGTTGCGGGCAGGACACTTGCGTCACACGAAATTCAACACGGCAACAAAACGTTTGAGCAGCTTCACAATGAAACCGGTTCGTTGGAGGGCATTCCGCAACGCGAGGTGGCATGGGATTCGCCAGAAAATGAGGCCATTCACCAGGCCCTGTTCTCAGGCGAGCTGCAAAAAGGCCAGATCCTCGGGCCTTTGCCTGTTCGTGAGAATTCTTATGTGATCATGAAAATTTTGGGCTGGACGGATAAGGTCGCCGTTTCCGATATGCAAATGCGGACACGCTGGAATGACGTGAAAGAAAATCTGACGCACAAAAAGGCCGGCAAGCTATACGAACAATATGCGGCCGGCGTCATGCGCGGCAAAACACTGGAATTTTCGCCGGCAACTTTTCGCAAAATGGTGGAAATTGTCGCGCCTTTTTATCTGAAATCTTCCGAGGAAAAGCAAGCCGCATTGCAGCAGCAATTTTGGGGCAATGAAAACGAGAATAATGTTCTGCATCAAATGGGAACCAGCCTGGACGCCATGCTGGATGAGCCTTTATTTCGTATTGACGGGCAGGTTTGGACCGTGCGCGACGTAGAGCGTGAAATCAAAGTTCACCCTCTAGTGTTTAGAAAAAAGAACCTGCGGCAAGGTGAGTTTTCGGAGCAATTCAAGCTTGCGATTGTGGACATGGTGCGTGATCGCTATCTCACGCAGGAGGCCTACAAAAAAGGCTACGATCAAGTGGAAGCCGTGCAGCGCAATGTCGATATGTGGCGGGATAATCTGCTGTTCTTGTATCAGCAAACCCAATACTTGAAATCTCTGGGCAAGCACAACAACTTTAGTAAAGACTATTTGCAAATTATCGAAACAGATCTAAATCCTTACCTCAACAGCCTGCAAGCGAAATATCACGATGTCGTCGAAATAAACACTGATGCCCTCGAGAAAATAAAGCTAACCGCCATCGACATGCTTGTCCTACGGCGCGATGAACCTTTCCCCGTTGTGGTGCCGAGCTTTCCTGTGATAACCACGGACAACCGCCTGGATTATGGCCGCAAGATGAATTGAATTGAGCGTCACTCAATTTCTACAATCTTCTTGTTAAACAGTTCCAAAGCTTTTAAACAATTTATGGGAATTCCCATTAACTACCTTGCAACATAACGATGGCTACTTGATTTGCTCTACAGAAACGAAAAAACTAGACAAATAAGCAAGATAATATCTGAAGCGCAAAGAAATCGGGCAATCAACATCTGGGGTAACCATCATCTCTTATCATGACATGTATATTGAACTCCGAACTACTGATGTTCGGCATTTAACTTGACAAGAATAACCTTGATTTTACGGGCTAAAATGTGTCACGTCAATTCGCGATTGTCAGTAAGAGCTTCATTCTGATCACAAGACACTACTTGATCAACAGAAATTTTCTTATTTCCCTGAAGGTACCTGCTGTAAGGCGATAAACGTAAACTCCACTTGCCCATGACTCGCCAGAGAATTCTACATTGTAATAACCTGCAGGTTGCTTCTCATTGACCAACGTCACAATCTCACGACCAAATACATCATAGATTCTAAGCGTGACCCATTCTGATCTGGGTAGTTGATAAGGAATTACTGTAGTCGGATTAAAGGGATTCGGATAGTTCTGTTCTAGGCGATACTCCGTCGGGGCAAGGTCTATACTGTGGCCTACTGCTGACGCAAAACCTAGCGTTCGTAGAGAAAAAGTATCAAGCGAAGCCACCACTGCTGAACCGTCTTTCACGTTTACTGTCCATGTATAAGTCGTGAAATCTTGCAATGAAGACATAATATCCCAAGCAAAACTTGTATCTCTTATGACTGTAGCAGATTTATTCAGGCCTGGACCTTTTAGTCGAATTTCATATCTTAGCGTGTCGTCGAGGTCAGCGTCATATGATTGATTCCAAGTAAATGAGATCGGTCTCGGTGGGCGATACAACCACAAACTGTCGTTGTCAGCAGGTACCAAAAGGCCTGGTCGACTTGGGGTCTGATTTAAGATTGTGAAAGGCAACGCATTCGATGCGCTTCCCTCTGTCAGAATACTCACAGAAAAGTTTCGTGTTCCGCGAGTGGCCTTTTGCCCGATGGTGAGATTGGCTATTAAGCTGTCAGCTTGATACACCGTAACTCGGTTCACAATAATATCTGGGCCAGCATTTATGCTTGTGATACCACTGACGAAATTTGAACCGATAAATGTCACATCCAATGTTTGCCGACGAACGCCAGTCGACGGAAAGAAACGCATCAATGACGGAGTGGCGTGATTCACTCCTGTACCGTTCATGTAAATAACTAGCGGATTTTCATTTAGGTCATTGTTAATAAAAGTAAGCGCTCCGGTTTGCAGGCCTACCCCTCGCGGGTTGAAACTAATGCTAACAGCATGGCTATCACCCGGCGCAACCATGAAACTGGAAGACGATTCAATTACAAACACATCGTTGTTTGATTCAATACCATGAATGCTGAGGCTTGCTGCTCCCCAATTATACACATACAAAATCAAATGCTTTGTTTGTGTCACACCAACAGAGTCGAATTTCAATTCAGTTGGCCATATAGAAATCTCTTGTATGGCGGCAGACACACCTGCACCGGCCATAGGAATTTGTGTCACATTGCTGTTAGTATCATTACTATGAATTCGAAGTGTGTCAGATTGAGCACCGAGAAAAGGAGGCGAGAATTGTACAATAATGAACTTAGTTTGATTTGGAAAAATAGTTTGAACAGTGTCCCCTTTAACAGTGAAATAGGAATTAACGGATGCAATTCCTGTAATATTCAAATCAGATGCTCCCTTATTCGTAATACTAAGGATCAAATCAGAAACCTTGTTTAAGGTTACGTTTCCAAAATCTAAATCAGACGGGTCGGTGGACATGATTGGAACGGCTGCTATGCCAGTTCCTTGCAAAGAAACTCGCTCAATGGCAAGACCGGCAGAATAAATTGTTACAACTCCAAAATCATCCATGGGAGCTGATGGTGCATACATGACAATGACTTCGGTACTATCTCCGGGCGATAAATTTAGCGTTATCGGGCTAGTTAATTTAAACCTATCGCTATTCGAAATAATGTTTAAAACTTTAGCGCTATTCGCATTCACATTATAGATTTTAAAACTCAGCTCTTTGCTTGTTCCAACATAAATCTGCCCAAAGCGTAAAAACGATTTGTCAGCAAACACCTCGTCTTTATTTAATAGGATAGATACAGTACTGCTCGCGTAGTTTACGACAGCAAGATCTAGATCAAGGTCACCATCAAGATCGGAGGCTATGACCGCTTCCGATTGTAAGCCAGTAGGGTAATTTCGAACACGTTGAAAGGTAGCATCACCATTGTTTTCAAGCACGGACACTGAATTTGATAAATTCGAAGTTGCGATATCAATATCCTGATCACCGTTGAAATCCGAAACAATAACTGCACTAGGCTTTTCTCCGACTCTGTAGTTTTTCAAGGCTGTAAACGTGCCAACTCCACTATTCGCAGAGAAATAAATACTTGATTCATACTGATTTCCAATTGCTAGGTCAATATCTCCATCCCGATCTAGATCGGCCATCGTAAAAAAACTGGGAAAAAGGTCAATCGTATATTCTTGCTTCGGTAGAAAGATGGCGTTTCCGTTATTCTTTAAAATATAGAACTTCTTACTACTCGTACTTGTTGTTGCCAGGTCTAAATCTCCATCGAGATCTAGGTCGGCACTTGCTAAAGATGTTTGACCAGATCCAGCGTCATAGGCCTGTTTCATACCAAAATTACCTTTTCCGTCATTTATTAAGACAGATATGGTAGTACCAGTTGTTACGGCTAGGTCATGATCACCATCACTATCCAGGTCTGCTAGCAAAACAGTCCTTCCACCGCCAAGAATATCTCCTTTCTTTTTAAATGTTCCATCTCCATTATTCGTTAGGACAAAAACAGCGCTAACGTTTCCTTTATTTCCGCCTAAAACTAAGTCAATATCTTTATCTCCGTCAATATCCGCGGCAGCAATAGAACGAGGAGTGCCTTCGACTGAATAGTCCTGCTTAGCTAAGAACGTGGCATCGCCTTTGTTCCGTAGAATTGAAATGTTATTTGTATTTGCGTATGCCGCAACAACTAAATCTATGTCACCATCTGAATCAATATCTACCGCACTGATCGAATTAGGCGTCTTGCCCGTGGCATACTCTGTCTGAGTTGGAAATCGTGCCGATGAAGTGTTGACAGACACCGTAAAGTTCCATACGAAAGGCTTGATGACTTGATTATTACTTGTATGAATATTGTTTGTCAATGTGACGGTGACTATTTCACCACTTACAAATGGCTTCTCGGATAAGAAACTCGCTTTTCTCAAACCAGCCTCGTAGCTAATCGTGCCATCATGAAAGCCGCTTTGTGCACCCCACACTCGAAATGTTGTACTAGTGATTGTGCTTGCATTTATCTCTTCACTAAAAATGACTGAAATACTCGCATTGGACTGCACATGCAATGCGTTTTGAGTCGGGGATACAGACAAGACCTGGGCCTGTGCAACACAAACAAAAACTAAAAGTTGCAGAAGACCTGAAAGTATTCGATTGGATGAAAACTTGATTGAAGTAATCATAAACTTACCTGTAAGGAAAAATGATGAAGGCCACAGACAGATACCAAAATTTGTCTGCGCAACCTTACACTACCAAGTGTAACATTATTGCCGTATCTCTGCTGTCAATCGATGAGAAATAAATAGATAGCACCCATTTGACCGTGAGAATATACCACCGGTTGGCGACAAAAGCGGAGAAAACCATAAATAATATTAATTTTTTCTTATAAGCCTTTACCATAGCATGCGATTCTTGTTATAACGACTTAGAACGACAATCTTCTCACATCATAAAGCAGAACGCGCGACCAATGCAGCGTCGCGCGTTCTCATTTTCTACCAAGGTGCAGTCGGATTAGTGTATTAGATTGGCCGGCGATCATGACCTTGATTAACCGGCAACATACTCAGGATCCCCACAACTATGCACGCAAACATAATACCTAACACTATTCACACTCAAAACATCATTATAGTCTCCCTGCAATCACACTACTTCAACACTTAAGCCGACGGGAATGGGCCGGCGTGAAAACGTTTGAAAGTAAAGCACACACGCATTTCGCCACCACACGGCCTCTTTTTCCTGAATCCCAAGCATCATTTTCACGTGTTGAAAATATTCTTCGTCGATCTTGCCGCGCAGCTTGTTCCACGCGCTTTGCATTTCACGAACGCCTTCCACTCCGGCATAATAGCGATGGCATAACTCATCCCACAATGTTCTGCCGGATTTCATGCGATAATCCCAAGGGAGATGATGAAACCACAACAAAAACTCTTCCGGGCAAGTCGCCGGCGAAGCGATTTTTTTCATCACCGATAAATAATACTGGCTCACGGCATTGCTTCCCGTTGCGGTGCGGTCGAAGCCGATGCCGTTGCTGTCGGCGCGGTGATAATAAACCGAGGTCCAATCATCGCGATGCTTGTCTTTGATCCACGGCGCCGGACCGTAGTGATGATCCCAGCCCATGATGTGATGCAAACCAAGCGGCGTCATGTAATTCACCGTGTGCTCGCGCGAAGCCATCATCATTTTTTTGAGGGATTGCACAACAGCAGCGTCATTCGATAAAGTCGCGCGAATCCATTCTTCTGCGATTGCTTCCGGCGCCAAATCATGATTCCACGCCAAACGGCCATAGGCATACCAATTGGCCTGACCAAAGAGATGCCCCGTCCAATTGCGATCGGTACCGGTGTTCGCAACTCCCGCAATGCCGGAGAGGGCATGGCCTTCAAGCGAGCCCTCGATGATCTTTGCGACCGTCGAGCCTGCGCCTTGCGCATACGTATCCGTCGCGAGAACTTCTTTGAACAGCACGCCGAGATACACCAGATGCGTGCTGAATCCCAAATACTCCTGCGTGATTTGAAATTCCATCATCAACGGCGTCTTCGGCATGGCGCCGAACAGCGGATGAAACGGCTCGCGCGGCTGAAAGTCTATCGGGCCGTTTTTAACTTGTACCAATACATTGCTGCGAAACATGCCGTCCAGCGGCGTGAACTCATTATAAGCCTGCTTCGCGCGATCTTCCTTGATGTTGTTGTCATAAACAAACGCGCGCCACATCACCACGCCGCCAAACGGTTTTAGCGCATCCGCCAGCATGTTCGCGCCATCTGCGTGCGAGCGCCCGTAATTTTGCGGGCCGGGTTGTCCCTCGGAATTGGCCTTTACCAAAAATCCGCCAAAATCCGGAATGAGCTCATAAATCTCTTCAGCTTTCTTTTTCCACCATTGTTGCACTTGTGGGTCAAGTGGATCCGAAACCTTCAAGCCGCCGATGTCGATGGGCGCACTGAAGCGGATCGACAAATAAACTCTCAAACCATAAGGCCGGAACACATTGGCCAAGGCCGCGACTTTTTCGAGATAATGCGGCGTCAAGATCAAGGCATTCGCATTGACGTTGTTGAGTACGGTTCCGTTGATGCCGAGCGAAGCGTTGGCGCGCGCGTAATCGCGATAATACGGATGAATGTAATCCGGCAGCCTGTGCCAATCCCACAATGAGAATCCCGCATAGCCGCGCTCAACTGTGCGGTTCAAATTGTCCCAATGATTGAGCACGCGCAGCTTTATTCTCGGAGAACTCGTGATGTCGAGGTTCTCGATAGCCTCATGTGTTTGCAACAGCCGCAAAAAGTGAAACACGCCGTACAGCACGCCGATGTCGCTATTGGCGGTGATCAAAACCACTCGCTTTTTATCAACCGTCGTATTCAGAATAACAAAACCTTCTGGGCCAAGGCCATCGAGTTTATTCGACAAGTCGCTTGCAATCCGCGATGAGATATTGGCATAAACCGCAGCGATGATTGCGCCCTCGCTTGCTTGTTTGAGATTGGGCGTGGCAATGCCGAGCAAACCATTCAAGCCGATCTGCAATTCACCTTGCGCGGCCGTCAGAGTTGGCGAGTCGCCGACAATCATCCAACCCTTGATTTCTTTTTTATACGCTTGCAGTTTTTGCGGATTGGTAATCATGTCATACTTCAGCCAAAGCCGGTAACCGTCATCGGCGCGCAGGTTTGCGCCGGCGAGCAAAGTAGAAAGAAGGATGAAAGTGAAAGTAAATTTTTTCATTGGCCGTATCATCTACTAAAAGTTCGTGCTCAGCATCAGCCGTGCCGGCTGGAAGCCGTGCTATGTTTCCAACCATTTGTACATAACGAATGCATCAACGTAACCCTTGGAGGGATGATGAAATGCTCTGGGTAAGCGACCGACAGTGGCAAAGCCAAGTTTGTTCCAGAGCCGTACCGCGCCTTCATTGCTGGATGCAACGAAATTGAATTGCATGGCCTTGTATCCGAGGCTTCTTGCGATTTCTTGCGAATGCTCGCACATCGCCGTGGCCAAGCCGCGTCCTCGGGCGGCTGATGAAACCATGTAGCCGCAATTGCAGACATGGTCGCCCGGGCCCGCTTGGTTGGTCTTGATGAAGTACGTGCCCAGGATCTGCCCGTCTTCTTCTAAGACGTAAGTCTTTCTCGGAGTATCCATCCAAAGCTTTAGCGCCTGCTCCTTACTGATGTCGCGCGGGTACGCATAGGTTTCGCCGGCCGCGGCGATTTCATGGAAGATTGGCCAGATTTGGTCGAAATCCTCTCTCGTGGCTTCCCGGATACTCATAGCTCTTGATCTGTTCATGGGAGACATAAAGCCTTTTCAGCAGAATCAATCAAAACGACTTTCGTCAATCGCCGCCTCTTCTACAATAATGAAACCTAATCTCCCCGCACCGTTTGAATCACCGCATCAAAAGCGGGTTTGGGTTGCAGGTTGCGATCGAACAACAGCGAATGCGCGGTTCTACCCGGCACCGGCCAATTGTTGTGCCACGAAACGCCGTCATGCACGCCCCAAAACGTCACGCGCGCAATTTTGTCGCGATGATTGTAGAGCACGCGAAAGAAATCGCCGTATTGTTTTGCCTGCTTGGCTTGCACGGCTTTTGGCACTCCTTCCGTATAAGGATCGAGTTCCTTGCGCAGCGCATAATTGCGCGTAATTTCTGCGCCGGTGTGTCCGCCGGGATCCGGCAGCACGTTGACGTCCATCTCGGTGATCATCACTTTCACGCCCAACTCCGCATAGGCGAGAATACTCTCTTCCAATTCGTCGAGCGGCGGATAATCCAAACCCCAATGCCCTTGCATGCCGATGCCGTCCACACGCACGCCTTTTGCGTGCAGCTCGCGCACGAGACGAATTACGGTTTCGCGCTTGCCTTTATGCCACATGTTATAATCGTTGTAGTACAATTCCGCTTGCGGATCAGCGGCGCGCGCCCATTCGAAAGTCTTCTGCAAATAATCTTCGCCGGCGATTTGCAGATACTTGCTTTGCCGCAGGCTGTCGTCGTCCTCCACCGCTTCGTTAATGACATCCCAACCATGAATGCGGCCTTTGTATCTGCCCATCACGGTGAAGATGTGATCTTTCATGCGTTGCAGCAGCGTTTCGCGATCGGCAGGCTTGCCTGCGCCGTCTTCGAAAACCCAGCGCGGCGTTTGATTGTGCCAGATCAACGTGTGGCCCACGATGAACATTTTGTTTTTTTCGCCGAACGCCACGAACGAATCCACCGGCACGAAATCGTATCGCTCCGGCTCGGGGTGAATCCGCTCCCATTTCATGATATTCTCAGCCGTAATGCTATTAAACTGTTTCTCCACCAGCTTGATCGTGTTCGCTTCCGTTCGAGAAATCTGCTCACGATTCAGCGCCGCGCCGACGTGAAATGCCTTTTTGAAAACCTCTTTCAACGCCGGCGTTTCGTTCTGCGCATGGCTTGTGGCGAACATAAACATGGCGATAATCGGCAGGAATGATGCAGCTTGCAATAGAGCTAGGGCTTTCATGTCCGTTATCCGTTGCGTTGTTTCAATCTGTTCAATTGAATTTTAGTTTTCTCGATTTGAATGCTGGCATCGCAGCTTTATTTTGCATTCATCAACGAGGTAAAGCTCACCGCTTCCAGCGTGAATTGTGCCCGGCCATTCACCACTGGAATACGCTTGCCTTCCTCCATCCCCCGGCCGCTATCGGTGACATAGATGCGAAGTTCCGTCAAATCGGCCGGCAATCCGGTGAGCGTGGCAGATCGTGCCGCTCCGCTGTTAACGATGTGTACCGCATATTCACCTTTCGCGAGATTGCCGAATGCCGCGCTCGCGAGGTTCGGCGCATTGCACGTGATCGGCAAAGCGAACGCGCCAGCAGGGGTCGCAGCGAGTTGTTTGAGATTCCAAAAACGCTGAGTAGGACGCAGCGGTTCGTTATTGTTGCCAAACACGCCGCCGCCCGCGAGCAGAGAATAATCCGCCGTCAATTGCCATTGCAGAATCGATTTCGGCTGGCTCAGAGCGCAAATGCGCGTGTAGAGATTAATTTCATGCAGCGCGAACGACGGTTCATCGAAGATTTGCGGATAAGTCCACGCCGCGGCGTCGGTACTGCCTTCACCGACCAGCAACGGAACATTCAGCGTTTGCGCTGCCGCGCTCCACTGCGCGAGAATCTCGTCGGTGCAGCCGCGCCAGGAATGAAACGAAACCGCATTGAGGTATTTCACCGCTTCGAGATCATGCAAGCCGGGCTTAATGAAATCCACCGGCCACGCATCCGAGGTATCGCCAAGCAGCAGCTTGGTCGCCAACCCAAGCGATGCAAGATGCGCGCCCAATCCTTTAATGAAATTGCGATGCTCCTCTGCGGTTTGCCGCACGTTAATGCCGAGATCGGATTCATTGAATGAAAACGCGAATGTCTCCACGCCGTATTGCTGTTTGAGATAGAGCAAATACGCGCCGATGGATTCATAAATCTTTTGCATCTTCTCGGGATTGAGCGGATACCCGCGCAAGCCGCCGGGCTGCGGCCGAAACGCATCGCGCGGATCGCCGATGATGGCCCACGCCGGCGCAGACCATGCGCTGACGATAACGGGCATGTTGCGTTGCGCCAGCCGTCGCGCCATGTCCATCGCCTCATGCACGCGTTGATGAATATTTCCGGCTCGCGCGGCTGCAATCGGATCGACGTTCTCTTCCGCATGCCAATGCTGCCAGGGCATCTCGACGCGGCCCCACGCGACGCGCATGTTGTCGAGATTGTATTGAATCACAGGAGGATCGGTGCGGGGGTTTTGCAAACGGAAATTTCCGCCGAAGCCGTCGAACACACGGCCGGGCTTTGAGGTATCGAGCGCGAGTGCAACAGGATTTCTATCGACTTCGCCAGAGGCTTTGAGCGTGAACGTATTCTGCGCGGTTTGGCCGGGCTTCACGCTGTTCGTGAGTAATGCAAAATATACGTGAATATTCTTATTCGCAGCAGTGCTGTCTCTGCGGATGATCATTTCCGCAGGCGTGGCGAGCCTCACCTCAAGCTGCCGCCGCGAAGCAACGAAACGCGCGCCACTCACCGTTGCGCGCGCCAATTCGCTTTGAGAATTTGTGGCGAAAGAGATCTCGTTTGCTGTTATGGGTTGCGCGCCGGAGAGCTTGGCTTTGCCCTCGGAATAATCCGCGCCCGGAAGTTCGATGCAAAAAAACGCGCCAATGAAATTCGTGTCTGCGCGCGAGGAACATTGCACCGCAATGGCCGCAAGACCAGGACCGGATTCTTCGAACCGTTGTGTAAAGAACATAGAATCCAAAACGCCTGTTGTCGTTTGCAAATTGCCGTCACGATTGTAACGATGTCGCTGGCTTTGCCGCTCCTTTGCAGTCTCATGGAATTTCGTCCAATCCGCATGCACCACGCGCACACTGGTTTTGAACTCCATCAATTCGCCGCTCACGCGAATGCCGTTCAAATTGCCCCACGCCATCACCTCAGGCGCGTCAACATTCGATCGTGCTGCGGGCTTGATGGTGGTGATTGAAATTACTTTCGGGCCGGCGCAGCCCCAGATCATCGAAAGTGTCAAAAAACAAAATAATTCCCAGCGGATAAAAGCGGCTTTTTCGGTTCGGTTGTTTCTATTCGCTGAAAAATTTTTTCGCGACGAAATCATTTTCGGCTCTCGGATTTTCTAAAATGAGGTTCTGCTTAGATTGCGATCCACCTGCGTTGTTGCTGGCTCGCCAAAACCCCGTCGATCACGCGCATATTCGCAACCGCATCGGCAAGCGGCGTGGGGGCGCTCGTCGCATTCAAAATGGCTTGCGAAAACAAATCGCCTTGCCGGGCATATTGATCACAAATTTGTGCGGTGTATTCTTTTGACGCCACGCCGGTTTGCAGAATGATCTTGCAGGCTTCTTGCGCGCCGGGCGTGAACGGTTTTATAATTTCGATTTTTCCTGAAGCGCCCAAAATGCTAATGCTTTGTTGATGCGCTGACTGCGTGGAGCACGTAAACGTCGCCGTGCCTTGTTGAAATTCCAAAATGCCGGAGGCCAGGCGGTCGATCTTCATTTGCGGATCATATTCAAGCGTGCCGCATACGCGCACCGGCTCGGCGTTGAATAAAAATCGCGCCGCCGAGATGCAATAGCAGCCAATATCCAGCAACCCGCCGCCGCCAATATCAGCTTGATTGCGAATATTCGCGGGATCGACATTGTAATAAGTAAAAACCGCGTGCAAGCTTTTCACGTCGCCAATAGCGCCGCTTTGCAGCAACTCTTTAATCAATGCCCATTGCGGATGATGGCGATACATGAACGCTTCCATCACTTGCAATTGTGGAAACTTTTCTGCCTCCTTCTGCAACCCCACGGTTTCCTGCAGGTTCATGCCAATGGGCTTTTCGCATAACACATGCTTGCCCGCGTGCAATGCTTTGATAGTCCATTCCACATGAAGATGATTTGGCAGCGGATTGTAGATCGCATCGATCTCACGGTCTGCGAGCAATTCTTCATATGAGCCGTAAGCCTTGGGAAGGCCCAACCGGCGCGCCGTCTCTTGCGCTCGTTCAAATCCACGTGAAGCAATCGCCGTGACGGTGGAAAACTCACCCATTTGCATCGCGGGAATGACTTTCTCAACGCCAATTTTTGCCGTGCTCAAAATGCCCCAGGAGATTTTTCGCATCGCTTCGCTCATGTCTTATTCCGGCATCCGTAAAAATCTTTACTTCAAAGGGAGAATAAAAATCTTACCGCCGAACGCAGTGAATAAAAGGGCTTTTATCCGTTGCGTTTTTTCTATCCGCTGGGGAAAGTAGCTATTGAATCTTCATTGCACGAAGACCATCTTCTTCGTCGCAACAAAAGTGCGCTCCGCGTTTGATGAGACTCCGGCCTGCAATTGATAAAAATAAATCCCGCTCGTGAGTTGCGCGGCATTGAAGCTTACACGATAATTGCCTGCGGGCTTTTTTTCATCAATCAAAGTCGCGACTTCGTTTCCCAACACATCATAAACCTTCAAGCCAACCCATTGATGACTGCCCACTGAGAATTGAATGTTCGTCGCGGGATTGAATGGGTTGGGATAGTTTTGCAGCAAGCCGAATCCCTCGGGAACTGCACCGCTTCGACCTTCCTTCACGTCGGTAGGATTGGGTTTTCCCGTTGGTGAATAAATCGCTTCAATCGCGCCGGCAACATACGCTAGCGGCGCATTCCAATTGATGGCGATTTCATTTGACGCATAGCTGCACCAATCATCGAGATACGAACGCGCACGTTCCGGGCCGATATAACCCGTGCAGCCGTCCTGCCTTCCGGGATTCGGACCGCCGGCGAGCAAACCGGGAACGGGATCGGCGATGCCGTCGGCTTGCGATGGCCGATGATGCGGACGCATCGTCGGCTTGCTGCCCAATCCGGTCACGAAGCAAAAACCTACAGCATTGCGGCCGAGTAGATAATCAAGATTCTGTTGCGCGGCATGCAAAAAGGAAACGTCGCGCGTGAGATAATACGCTTGCAGCAACGCCATACTCTGGTTCGCCGCAATCGCATTGCTGCCCCACACAAAGTCGCCGTTGGAAATACCCATGACGAGATGATAAGCGGAGCGAGTGACGTTATCACGCAAGCCGCGCGCCAAGCCAAGCAGCGCGGATACGATACGTGTCGTGTCAATTGCGCTGCCCAATGCGGCGCGATGAAAGGCCAGCGAATACAGTCCGAGCGTGTTCACACCGCCCCACCAGGGCACGCCGAACGAGCCGGCAAGCGGATTGCGCGCAACGATGAAACTATCCGCCTTGGTGGTGATGAACAACTCCGCGGCGGCCCATTGAAACTCATCACCAAAATTGCTGTCGCCGTATTCGCCCGTGACAATGTCGGGATTGTACGCCGCATTCAGCGCGGCTTGATTATAGCGCACGTTCGGATTTTTTTGCGCCCAGCGCCAGGCTTCAAGCGCGGCATTTAAACAAGTTTGATCGAAGCCCGGCATTTGCGTGGAGTATTCTTTGAAGATGCGGCTCGCTTGCGCCATCACTGCGGCGAAGTCAAGCGTGGCCGGCGTGCTCTTTTGCACGACGTAGCGGCGCGCGGTATCCACGTGCGGCATCACTGCGCCGCTGAAATTCGCGGTGGTGAGCTTGTGATAAACACCCCCGTCGTTGGGATCCTGCATGGTCAGCATCCATTGAATATTCCACAATGCCTCGTCGAGAATATCGGGCATGCCGTTGCCGCTTTCGGGAATGATGAGATTGAAATCGCGATAGTATTCGGGAAAATGTTCATACGCGGCGAGCAGCGTGTACGTGCTGATGCCGGAGTTCACAATGTACTTGTTGTAATCGCCCGCATCATACCAGCCTTTGGGAGAAGAGATGATGGTGTTCTCCGGCCGCGCCGTAGTTGCCGCAGAGGCATGCACCCAAACTTGCGTATCGGGATGGCCCGCAGGCCGCTGCCACTTTCCGGCATATGGCGCCGCGAGCGCCGCTGAAGCGCGTTGAAAGTAATATCCTTTTATCGCGGCAGAGGACAAATTTTGATGCACATATTCTTTAATGAAAAACGGATGTGATTTGCCGAGATTGGGAATGACGAGCGTGTATTGTCCCGCTTGCTGAAACGAGGTGAAGTCCGCGAGCTTCACGCTCTCGCCGGAATGCGACCACGTTTGCGCTGCGCCAAGCGTGCCGGTAAACAGCGTGTCGGTTTGATTGGGAGAGGTGAGATAGAAAACATTGCTCGCTGCACCCACAGCCACGGCGAACTTCGGGCCTTTGGGATAAAAGCCGAGTTGATTCAAACGAATGGCTTCTTGTGCAATGAGCGCTGCGGGCAGTGAAGCGGCAAGCAAAACGAATCGCGCAATGAAGGCTTTTGCAAAGTGCATCGTTTCATCTCCGGTTTTCGCCGTAATCCATCATATCAAGGCTTTGCTTCTAAAGCAAAACAAAGGCAACACGATTACTGGCAAAACGACTAAAAGAATGGTTTTGTCTTGTTGGTTTTCGCAAAATTCGATTGTCGCACGTTTTTCGAGTTATTGCGTCGACGGCCACGCCAACTCATACGCCGCAATAATCTTATCAATGAGCCGATCGGTTTCTTCATTCACAACTTTTTTAGCGGGATTCGCGTCGAACCAATTCACAACCTCTTCTGCGCCGCGCGCAAACGGAATCGTGGCAACGTAGTCCGGCACGAAACGCTTGATCTTGGTGTTGTCGAAAATCATGCTGTGCGTTTTGTCACCCAACAAACTCGCGCCCCAGTCGGGATCGAATGCTGCGATGAATTCCGAGGGAATGTGCACAATGCGAGGTTGCACTCCGGCCGCATGCGCCACGATTTCAAAAATTTGATTCCACGTCAGTACTTCATCGGAAGTAATGTGAAACGTTTCACCAATTGCTTGTGGAAGGCCGAGCAATCCCACGAAGCCTTTGGCAAAATCACGGTGATGCGTCAGCGTCCATAGCGAAGCGCCGTCGCCGTGCACAATGACTTTCTTGCCGGCGCGCATGCGGTGCAGAATCG
>SZPB01000213.1 GCA_030263535.1 Cytophagia bacterium CHB2 | reverse complement strand
ATATAAGCGGCAAGCTCGAGATGAGGCAATTGTGGGATCTGTTGCGGCAGCATGGAAAGCTGCAATTGATGCGCTTCCTCAAGCTCCTTGGCGCGGCGCTGATACTCGGCTTTCTTTTTCTGGCGTCGCAAATCATAACGGCGCCAGCCCAACAAGCTTGCGCCAGCGACAGCCGCGTAACCAAGGTACGCCGGCACGGTGCGATACCAGGGCGGTAAGATTCGCAAGGCATAAACCGCCTCCGCGCTTTCACGTTGATAGACATCTCTCGCCCGCACGCGAAAACGATAGTCGCCTTCCGCGAGATTGGTGTAACTTTTTTTGGATGCCTTGCTCCAAGCCGACCAGTTTTGATCAAATCCTTCCAAATAAAATTGAAATTGATTGGCAGACTCATCGCTAAAACTTGGCAAAGCGAATTCAAAATGAAGGGCATGGTGAGCATAAGCCAGGATGGGAAAATCGCCTCCCGTGTTTTCAGGCATTGCGCCCGCGAAGATCGTTGAATCCTGCGCGCCCTCTTGCAAAATGATGACACGGCGAATGAGGGCCGGATAAACCTGCGTCTCGCGTTTGGGAAAATTGACATCGTAGCGCAACAAACCCTCCGGGCCGCCGAACCAAACCGCAGAACTTGTGCGAGGATGCGCAGAATCAAGTTCGGAATAAATGGCCCAGATGGCTGTCTTCGCTAGCCGGAGAGCTGATCCGGTTTCCGGCAGATAAGAGCCCTCCGGTTGGCGAAGCGCGCGGTTGATTTCTGCCGCTTCTTCCGAACCGAGCCAAATGTTGCCTTGTTGATCTTCACTCACCACTTCGATATCGCGCGAGCCATCTGCGAACATGCTGCCAAAGGTGGAATCGGGAAAAAACTTGTTGGTTGTGCGATCAAAACGGAAAAGACCTCTGTCACTCGTAAAAATGGTGCGTGTTCGCGTGGGATAAACTCCCACCCAGCCCTTGGGCAGGCCATGCCGCGCATCAAAGCGTTCGATTTTCTGATTCTCGTTCCGCAGCGTTGCGCTATGATCCCCTGGCAAGGAACTTATCCGTAAAACACCTTGCGCTTCTGTGCCAAGCCAAAGCTCGCCTTCATTATTCTCGACGATGCTCCAAATAGGCTCGTGAATTCCGAAGATGCGGCCTTCATCAATCCATTTTGAAGTCGCAGCCTCATAGCGTAAAGACGCCAGGCCATCTCTCAGTCCCACCCAAACGCGACTAGGGTTCTTTTGAGAGCGATGAAGCGACATTGAAACAAACGAATCAGCAACGGACTCTTTAAGAAAAGTCGCTTGCTCTCCGCGAATTTGATAGACGCCGTCATTGGTGGCGGCGAGCAAACTCTGGCCGGCTGCGAGCAAATACCAGCACTGCGCTGTAATTCCTGCGACCGGCCGGAATTCCTGCGCATGTTCCCGTTGCGCGAGAAGTGACGAGTTTGTTGGGGTTGATTCGGCTGGCAAATAGAAAACACCAAGTCCGGTGGCCACATACAAGGCGCCTTTGTACCTGAGAATGGAAGACACGAAATCTTTGATGCCGGAGGTTTCCCCATAAATCGCCAATGGCGAATCGGTTTCAACACGCGCGATACCACGTCCTTGCGCCAGCCAGATCACGCCCTCACGATCGACAAAAACAAAATTCGCGTCATGATCTTGCAAGCCCGCGGCCTTGTCCAAAATTTTCACAAGGCGCGCGTTTTGGTCAATAATCGCGACACCGCCGCGCATTGTGGCTAACGCAAACGTGTCGTCTCGCAGAACAGCGCCATGTGAGAGTTGATTTTCTCTTAGGAATTTTGTGGCGGATGGATCGGATTGTAAAGTCTGAAAGGAAACGCCATCGTACAGAAGCAGGCCCTGCTCACGCGTGCCCACCAGGATTTTTTCATCGACATACGGCAGCATCGCATAAATGCGCTCATGTGCGAATCGCCCGCCCGCGTGCGTTACGTGCAGAGAATCTCCCACCAACTCGAGCAGCCCGATACCCCATTGTTGAATATAAACGCGATCTCGCACCACAAATAATCCTGAAAATGCCGTGTGCGGCTTCCACGCCTGCATGCGGTTGTTTGCCCAGCGTAACAGGATTTTATCCGTGCGAAAATAAACGCCCTGCGAGGTGGCGTAGGAATACCACACTTCATTGAACTCCTGGTTCTCCGGCTGAACGTGATCAAGCAAGGAAACGAATCGCAACTCGCCGACGGAATCGGGCGCAAGATAGCCGAGGTCGCCGACCGCACCGACATAGATGCGGCCGTTGGCGTCGACCGCGAGTGATCGTACTCCGGATCGGTTGGGGGTTGAAACCAGCCGCCAGGATACGCCATCATATTCAAGCACGCCATTCCAATTGCCAAAATACATGACGCCGCGCTGATCTTGTGCAATCGCCCAGTAATTGAACGCTGCGCCAAATTCTCTAGGATTGTAGTTGCGGATGAAGGGCCTGCCGGCTTCAGGGCGCGCAGGTACAGACATTGAAGCGGAATGCGGCGAGCGTTGAGCGCGCGCATGAATGTGTGCACACAGGCAGAAAAAGAGGGTGACGGCAAAGATTCTTTTCATGAGTGATAATGCATTTGGGAAGAAACTGGAAAACAAATTCACTGAGTGCGTGGCTTCAAAGATGCTGGTGGGGTAGGGCGAGACCAAAGAAACACGCGCAGCAAGTGTTGTTCGTAAACAGGATGGTGATCAACTGGCTTTCTTCGCACACAGAAAACTCAAAGACGCGAAGTGTTTAACTGCCGCGACCTTGATACGCATCCTTGCAAGTGTTGGTTTCAATTTGTAAACGGAACAAGATAAAAAGCTGCTGGCCTTATATCAACTGAATTTTGCTCTTGCCACTCTTCGCTGTTCCGTTCTAAAGTGCAATGATTTTTTCGTATAAAAAAATGCCTGATCATAGCCATGATCAGGCATTTTAAAATTAACGGGTAGCTTTTCACCGGAGTGCGATAGGTTAATTCACCATTAGAAGCTTCCGCTTCTGTGTGCGATTGCCGCTTTGCAAACGAATCAGGTATACGCCGTTGGGAGCGAGTTCGCCGGCCTCGTTGCGGCCATCCCAAACGGTTGTGTGATTACCCGCCGTCATTTGTCCGCTCGCCAGCGTGCGCACGATTTGCCCGGTCAAATTGATAATCGTAAGCGTGACATTGGCAGTGTGGTCGAGGCGGAACGGAATCGTCGTAGCGGAATTTCCTGCCAAAGTCAATTCCGCGCCGGGCCGAAATGGATTGGGATAATTCTGCTCGAGCCTGAAGGCTTCCGGCAATATGCTTGCGCCCTCGCCGCCAACCGCGCTGGGAGTACTTCCGGGACAAATGTTCAAATAGGTTTGGGCAATATCCTCCCAAGCATAAAGAACGAAGCGTCTGCCGGGGGCGTCATGCTTCACCAAAAAGCCGTTGGGGAAATTGGCGGAGGTTGGCATGTTGGTGATGTCGAGACCATCCGTTTCTGAAGAGCCGTTCGTTACGATCGTGGTGAGCAGCGTATGCTTGTGAGGATCGCCAGGCTCGCCTTCGCGCCGGTAAATTTTAACTGTGCTATTCCCTTGACTTGAAGCAACGATATAGCCGGCGCCGCCCGGGCATTTATAAATTCCCAACCCCTCGCGATCACCAGTGATGCCATCGCCGGCGCCAAAGGCAACGATTTGATTGTTGTCACCGCGATCGGGATCGGCGTAGAACTTGCGAATCGCGTTCGGTTCATCCGAAGCATAGATATAACCCAACTCGTCGTCTGCGACAATACCTTCGACGAAGTCTACAATGACGCCGTTGCCGATCGCCCTGACATACGTTCCCTTCACCTTGCCCGTCCCGTCGTCTTCCAAACGATATTGATGGAGATTTTCGGTCGCGCCGGATTGTGTGCTTTCGATAACGAACATAGCGCCGTCAGAAGGCCGTTTGTAAAGGCAGATTCCGTAGGGATCATCCAGTTGCGGGGTTAGGATGCCGCCGCTGGTGGTAACATCGGTGAGAGTTCCATCAGCCGGATTCACTTTAAAAACTTTGATCTGCTTTGGATTGGAGCGCAAGTTGGTCACTACAATGTCGACAAGCTGGCCGCCAATGCGCATGCCGTAACGTACATCGACATTGTTCGGATTTCCCAAAGGCACATATTGGAGTTGCTTGCCGCTTATATCCCAAACATACAAGCCGCCCTCATCTTCCTTGTCGGAGCCGATGATGACGCTCTTGGCCGGGTCGGTGGGGTGTACCCAAATCGCCGGGTCGTCGGCGTCACCCGGAACTGCGGAGGTGCTCACCCTGGAATTGACGGTAATCGTCTCCGGAATGCTTTGAGCCAGCAACATGGGTTGGCCTTGCATGACACCTGCTAACGCAGTCAAAAAAACGACTGCTCTTTTTGCCTCCCTAAAGAGGTGAGATGATTTTTTTGAAACATGGTTGCCGTGTGCCATTGTTTTTTCCTTTCAAAATGTACTGTACTCGTCCTGCCTGCAAAGCTTTAGTTCGCTTCAGGCGCCCTCAATATTTGGAGTAAGAATAACTTCAACCCGCTGGAATTGCGAATCTGTCGTGGAGAAACACAAAAGAGTAAAAGCCGTTCGCCTATCTTTAAAAGTGTGCTGAAAATTTGAAGCTTCCGAATTTCAGTTGTAATGTTGAAACAAAACTATAGCAAGCAGCATGCCAGCATTTCATAAAATCTCCGACAAGCCAGTGTGTTGGATAATTTTCAGCGCTTATGTGGCGGGTCAGTTTTCCCGCAGCAAAAGGTTCGGTGATTGCGGATATTCTCCCAAGAGGAAACGTGCCAGAGAATCATTCATCTAGCTGGATTCATCTGCTCAGTTTTAGGCAGCAAGCTTGCATACTTATTTTGGAGATGATTAGCGGCACGCGATTAAAACTTGAGGTGGGCAAAAATTCAACATTCTGAAACGTTACGATGACGAAGAGTACCGCCCACTTTGAGCCTGTGAAGAAATAGTGCTCTGGGTCAAGCGATATCGGACGAAAGTTTTGACCGCCACACCGATGTTTTCAGAGTTGCGAAGGGACAGTAATTTACCAGGCGGGTATTTTAGAAAAAATTGAAGAATTTCAACCATTTTTTGTCATGAGGAGTGGCGCAGGCCGCCGGGGTAGATTTTGTGCAAATACCCATATTTGTCGCTTTCTGGCGTCTGCGAATATCTAGATAAAAAGGCCGCTCCACCGCCCTTGGAATGGCCTTTTCTCTTACACGGAATGCCGATTGAAATGCGCAGCCTAGGCCTTGCTCAGGCTGGCTTTGTAATCTTTAATGTTCGAGAATCCCGCTTTCCGCACTTTCTCCCATAGCTTTTTCATGGCCGCAGCAGACTTCGCCTTTTGGCGGGCTGTCCGGCTGCGTGTGGCAGCGGTCTTGCGGGTTTTCGTTGCGCTTGCTTTGCTCTTGCTCACGGAAGGCTTGGCTCGAAGTTGAGAACGGAGTTGTGCGATCTCAGTATCCAGGTGTTTTCTTTCTTCTTCCAGCTTTGCAAGTGCCAGCGTAACAATCCTTTTTTGATCAACAGACATGACGGATTCCTTTTGGTTATTTTTGGTGTTGACAAAACACCGTGAGTAAGTTGACCGTGATACCGGCACGGAAGCTGATGCTTCGACGTGTCGGCAACAATATACAGCCAAGTCTTCTCATTTACAATGCAAATTTCTCGCCGTAAGGCCGGAGGGGCTAGGCAATAAAGAGTGATTCATTAGTGCTAAAATGGAGAAGAGTACAATCGAGGCAGGGTCGCCCCAAACTAATTTTTGACTTTATGAATACGCGGCCTGGCATGGAAGTATCCAGAGGCATGAGCAGCAAAGGGTGTGGGCCACTAGCGCGCGTTTGTGATACGACTCCGGATTCGCCCCGTTGGATAAACGCACGATTTGCACTTCACCCTATATCTGACCTATAGCATTTACCTGAAAATGTTGGTTGAGTGGCAAGTCGTTATTTTCCCGTCTCTATCACTAATCAATTGGCCAACATTCGCTGTTATCATATTATATAAAAAAAGCTGGTCAATTTTTGCATATTTGCCATCAGTCGCTAGAAATATAGCATTTTTAGACTCCCTATTTAAAACTTCAGCGTTTCTGACAATCATATGCCGGACATGGCCTTTCACCATGAGGTACGGGCGCGACTGGGATGTCTTACTGTTATCATTTATATGAAGCCCGTCTATCAACAAAGAATCAACCTCAGCGGGAGTTGTGCCAATATCCTTTATATCTGATTCTCCTTCAACATAAATAATATACCGGTCATCATTCGGATCGACGTAGTAGATATTCTTGAGCATCAGGCTTCGGTGATGTCCTGGAGTCAATCCTTTTTTTAGTTGAAATTTTTGATGGCTCCTGCTCGCCCCACCGCCCGCCCGTGGGCGGGCGGGAATTTGTCCTAAGTTCAGTTGAAATTCAGAAGGTGGCTTCTATCTTCAAGTGACTCCAACGAATTCAAAGAACAGGAGTGGCCATGAAGATTGCGAAGACGCAAGACATTCCCTGCCTTCCCCCTCGGAGGAAGGCAGGCCGGTGGGATGACAATCAACACCCCTTGCCGGCCGATACCAAAATCGCGATGATCCAACTGCTCATCCCCATTGCGCTGGAGCAGGTGGGCCACCTTCTGAGCGAAGAAGTCCAGCAACTGGCGGGATCGCGCTACGCGCGCGACAACAACCGCCACATCAAACGCTGGGGACAGCAGCGGGGCTCGGTCTATCTCGGCGACCCAAAAGTCCACCTCATGGTGCCGCGCGTTCGCGATGTGGCCCACAACTGCGAAATCCCGCTCGCTACTTACCAACAGTTCGACCAACCCCGCACCACCGAAGAGCAGCTCTTCGTCCGGATTCTCCATGGCCTGTCCTGCCTGCACTATCGCCGGGCGGCGCAGTTGGTGCCGCAGGCGTTTGGTCTCTCCAAGAGCAGCATCTCACGCCGCTTCGTGCGGGCAAGTGAGAAAAAGCTGCAAGCCCTGTTGCATCGCCGGCTGGACTCTCATGAGTTTGTCGCGCTGGTTTTGGACGGCAAAACGCTGCGCCACGCGCAGATGGTGATTGCATTGGGCCTCACCAAATCAGGGGAAAAGATGATTCTGGGCTTCCTGGAATGCGCCAGCGAGAATCAGCGCGTGGTCAGCGAGTTTCTCGAGCATTTGATTGCCCGCGGCCTGAATTATCCTCAGGGGCTGCTGGTGGTGATTGACGGCAGCAAAGGGTTGCGCAAGGCGATCACGGACGTTTTCGGCGCTTACGCCGCCATCCAGCGTTGCCAGTGGCACAAGCGTGAAAACGTCGTGGCCTATTTGCCCAAATCGCAGCAGCCACGCTGGCGGCAAAAACTGCAAGCGGCCTACGAGCAGCCGACGTATGCCAGGGCGAAAGAAGAGTTGCTCGGCCTGCGAGCAGAGCTAAAGCAGATCAACCAATCGGCGGTCGCGAGTCTCGACGAGGGAGTGGAGGAAACGCTCGCGCTGCATCGGCTGGGGCTTTTCAAAGAACTGGGGGTCAGCTTGAAGACCACCAACATGTTGGAGTCGATCAACGCGCAAATCGCGCAGATGATCTCGAAGGTGAGCCGCTGGCGCAACAGCGACCAGCGACAACGCTGGACGGCATCGGCGCTGCTGGAAATCGAGCCGAGCCTGCGCCGGATCAAGGGCTTTCGCCACCTGCCGCAACTGCAGGAGGCTCTCCAACGTGAACTGAAGATCGTTATCACCGCTGCTGCTTGAGGCTGCCCCGGCCGGGGCAGCCTCACGCAGGGCAGCCATCAGGAATTTCAACTAAAAAAGAACTTGACTCCTGCCGGCGCCCTGCTCCGTCATCTGGCGAACCGCCGCCTGCGTGGTCAAATAGGCGCCGCGCAGATTTCCCTTCAGAATGCCGTCGAGCTCCTCTTCCGTCACCTCGAGAAAAGGTTTGGGGGCAAAGCTGCCGGCGTTATTGACCAGCACGTCCACGCGGCCAAAGCGCTCGACCGCCGTTCGCACCAGCATTTCCCCTGTTGCTTTTTCACCGACATTGCCGGCCACCGAAGCGGTGTGTTCCGGCGCAGCCAAACGTGCGACCGCGGTTGCCAACTTGTCCGCATTGCGACCGTTGAGGACGACGTTGGCGCCCTGTTCGAGAAATGTGCGGGCGATATCCAGGCCGATGCCGCTCGAGGCGCCGGTGACGATGACGGTTTTGGGTGATTGTGACATGAGAATTTCTCCTTGCTTTTGGTTTCAGGTTATGACCGAATAAAGGGACCGGTCGTCTTGTTAATGTTCACAAAAATTCAATCCTTTTCTGGCGCCAGTGACAACAGCGCGGCAGAAAGCTCCGCCGGTTTGGAAAAGAAGGGAACATGGTCGGCCTCGAGCAGGAAAACACGGTCGCAGGGCCAGGCGGCAAGCATTTGTTCCTGCGCAGCCGGACTGAGCAGCCAGTCGTGCTGGCATTTGGCATAGGCGCGCGGCACCCGCCCAAAGCGCGCTTCGCTCAGGCGCACCGGCACACCGAGTGGCTGAATCGGTTGGCTGGGCAGCAATCGTGGCGTTGCCAGGCGCCGGCGATCTTCCGGTGTTTCGTTGTAGATGAAATCGCGCACTGCCGCTTCGTCGATAATGCCGCCGGACTGGTCTGCGGTGAAACGCACGTGCGGCAGCAATTTGCCGTGCTTGTCCGACTGCATCGCTTGCAGCACGCTTTCGCCTGAGCGCAACAAAAACGCCGCGACGAACACAAGCTGCGCGACTTTTTCGGGCCGCTCCTCGGCGACCTGACTGATGACAGCGCCGCTCATGCTATGCCCGACCAGCACGACCGGATGCGCTTGCCGGTCGAGAAGCTCGACGATGTGCTGGACGTATGCCTGCATCGTGACTTCCGAGGCGGGCGTCTTATCGTCGCCATGCCCCGGCAGGCTTGCTGCGATAACCTTGTGGCCGCCGGCTTCAAGCGCCGGCGCCACCTCCTGCCAGGCCCAAGCGCCATGCCAGGCGCCATGAACTAAAATGTAGGTAGCCATAAATTGTCCTTCCGATAATTTGAGCGTTGAAAACCGGTCGTGAACGCCCTGTGCAGTGTTACGCGGTTGCCGCCGTCAGGGGCAGCATGCATTATAAGGCGACCGGTCGTCTTATAATGTTGTTTAAAAAAACCTGACCCGAATCGGTCAGGAATTCTTGCCGGCCACGACAGGCCGTTTCAACCGGCAACAGGCTGAAAGTAATCGTCGAGCAGGCGGTGCAGGCACTGCCGCAGCGGGGCGAGCGAGCGCTCGATCTTCATGCGGATCACGGCGCCCTCCCAGGTATTGATCAAGACATCCGCCAGTTCTTCCGCCGCAATATCGTTGCGCACCTGCCCCTGCTCTTGCGCCTGTCGCAGCGCCTGCGTCACCCCCGCGCGCCAGTCGTACAGCGCCTCGGCCAGCGCCAGCCTGCAAGTCTGGTTGAGCTCCACTTCGCCGCCGAGATTTGCCACCAGGCAGCCGCCAACGTAATCCGCAGCCTCGAAATCGGCCATCAGCCGGTGGAAGAACCGCCGCAGGCCGGATAAGGGATCCCGCGCCCCCGCCATGGCCCCCGCCATTTTTTGCGACAGCGAGTTGGCGTAATGGCGAATGGTTGCGGCGCCGAACTCTTCCTTGCTCTTGAAATAATTGTAGAAAGAGCCTTTCGGCACCTGCACCCGGTCGAGCACCTCTTTCAAGCCGGCGCCGTGGTAGCCGTTTTCGAGAAAAGCGGCCACACCGGCCTCCAGCAGGCGGTCACGCGTATCAGGGTTTTGTCGTTGTCTTGGCATGGCGCGAATATACGACCGGTCGTATATGAATGTCAAAGACTTTTTTCCTCTGATGAAAAAGCTCGCAAGTCGATAACTCACGGCTAAAGCTGATTCGCGCAAAACGGGCGCTTCAGGTGCGGTTATTTACAGCAACAAAACACGCCGGCCTCGCCGCAGAGGCGAGACCGGCGTGTTTTGTTGCTTGCTGCGGTTTTTCACCAGCCGCGACCAATTGGCGTTTGCCTTGTCGAAATTGCCCTTCCGGTCTTCGGCAAACTTGCGCTTGATGTCCTGGTTGAACCGTAACGCCAGACGGCCATCGCTGAATCGGCAAGATGATCAAAGGCCGTCTTACTGACCGGCCGCCTCGCCGCAAATCCGTTTCCTGGCAGCCTCGAGATATATGAGATTCTGAAAGACCGTTATCTGCCACTTTCCATTCTGCTTTGCAAATATCAGGAGCGGCGCGACCTGCGGTTTCTCCGCGAAATCTTCGCTTTTTTTCACAACAGTGCCGTCGGCATGCACCACCGCAACATCGCTGCCCAGAAAGCGGATTTTGCGGACTTCGTGCTTCTGTTTGGTGTCTTTATAAATGGTACTGAAAATCCGCTCGTGCACTGCGGACACGCCCTGCCGTCCTTTTACGTATTGTCCGGTCCAGATGGTATGATCCACATCTTCTGCCAGATGCTCGGACCACGCCCCGGCGTCGCCGGCGGATCAGGCTTGCGCCAGATCTGCAACGATGGCGCGGATCGCTGCTTCATCATTGGCTTTGGTCGCAGAGTTCTGAGCGAAAGTTGTTGCGGTGGTCATCAGAAGAAAAGACAGGGTCAAAATTTTTGGCGATTTCAAGAGACTGATCCTTTATTAGTCAGGTACGCAATGTCAGAAGTTAAACCCTGCCAGGGTTCTGAACCCTGGCAGGATTGCGTCTGGTTCGATTTTCGTCATTGCATCAAAATCATTTTCCTGGTCTGAACAAGAGTCTCTCCAACCTGCAGCCTATACAGATAGACGCCGCTGGGCACAGCCAAGCCGTCGTTGCCCCTGCCATCCCACACGCTTTCATGCACCCCTGCCGGCTCGATCTTGTCGACCAACGTGCGCACTTCCTGCCCCAGCATGTTGTAAATCTTCAAAACGATGCGCCCCGGCGTCTGCAGCGCGTAGCGGATTTTGGTCTCCGGGTTGAAGGGGTTCGGATAGTTTTGCCACAGGGTAAAGGTCTCAGGGCCGCCGGTCGCCTCCGGTGATTCGACGCCGGTGATCACCGACTCGATCTTCAAAATATCCCCGAACAGGCTGGAGACAAACACTTCGCCAGCGGCGTTGACCTGCATGGCGGAGATCAGGCTCAGGCCCTGCGCCAGCGTATCGATCGTGCCCTCGCGCAGTTTGAGCACGCTGCCGGTGCCGGGCACAAAACCGGGCGGCGTCGATTGCAGGCTGAAACGGCCGAACTGCGCCACGACCAGGTTGCCGTCGCGCGGGTCTATGGCGATATCGGTGACCGTGGTCAGGCCCTCTTTGAACAGCGCAACATTGCCGGCCAGATCGACTTCATAAACGCGCGCCAGACTGTCGACAAACGGG
>SZPB01000212.1 GCA_030263535.1 Cytophagia bacterium CHB2 | reverse complement strand
AGCGTGTCATGCGTATTGTGCCCGACGATGAAAACCTCCTTGCCGTCGGTCCAAATGCCGGTGTAGGTCGGCACGTCCGGCGCTTCGAATTGCGTGAACTGATGCCAATCCTTTCCGTTGTAATGCCACACCTGGCCGTATTGCCCCACCACGTAAAAATTATCCGCGCTTGCGCCGAAAACGTTTTCCAACTCCGCGTTGTAGCGCATGATGAATTTCCACCGCTCGCCCGTCCATTCGAAAAGTGTGGCCTCGCCCACAGAATAGAGCTTATCCCACGGACTGTACCAAAGAGCTTGGTGGCCCCAATCAACGTCGTAAGGGCCGCCAACGACGGAGTCGATGTCGACAATGGTGAAGGCGTTGTTGGCGTATTGGACGAAGTAATGGTATTCGCTTTGAGGAATCGTATTGTAATCGAATCCTCTAATGAGTATGTAGACCCTATCGCCTGTTGGCGTTCCGGCGATGGAGCGAACCATAACCTCGGAATTAGGTTCCTGAGTAATAGGCAGAAGGAGCTTTTGCCATGATAAGCCGTCATAATGAAATAGAGTAACATTGCGTCCGCCTGCCCAAAGATTGGATGAAGAATTTCCCCAAACGGCCAAAAGAGCCCCGCCCTTCAACAAAGCCGCGTCTTTAACTTCAAACCATCCACTGCCATTATAGCGAATGACCAAGCTGCTATCGAGAAAATTGGGCGGCGGGTTGGGATTGAAATTGAGCCGTTCTCCCACGGCCCAAATATCGTTCGGACTAAAGCCAATAATATCTCTCAGGTCGATAGCGCCAATTATATTTCCTCCCTGCGCCGTAGAAAGCTTGACATCTTCCCAGTTCTGTCCGTCATATTGATACATTTTCCCCCCGCCATGGCCGTTATGACCAGCAGTGTAAAGTTTATTCGAATTACTGCCCCAAATTTGATACATGTAGGTTTGGAAACTGTTTTGAAAAGAAAGCGTGTCGATACTCCAGACATATGCTCTCGGATTGCGTGGTTGTTCAACCGGTTCTGTTGGCTTCTTCTTGCAGCTTGCAATCGTCATTTGACCAAGCAAGGCTGCAAAAAGCAGCAATCTCAGTGTTTCGTTTTTATATGTGTTCATGGGCGTTTCGAATTCTTTGGGTGTAAAATAAAATTGGCCGCGACCATTGCGGCCGCGGCCAAAATTGATTGAGACCCTTTACTTGGTCAACAAAAGCTTCCCGGAAGCGCGAAACGTTTGGCCGCCGTTGACCGGCGTTGCGATCAGGCGATAGACATATAGCCCGCTCGCGGCTTTTTGTTCGGCATCGTTCGCACCGTTCCACCGGATGCTGTAATGCCCGGCAGACTTTTCACTTTCGACAAGGCTGCGCACGAGCTTGCCGTTCATGTCGAAGATCGCCAAAGAAATCATGGCATCTTCGACGAGTTGGTAGCTAATCGTGGTCGCAGGATTGAACGGGTTGGGGTGAGCTGAAAGGCCGTATTGCTTCGGATTCTGGCTTGCCTCATCCGCAGAAGCCGCCTTGGGAATAATGCCGCCGTCGCCAAACACCGTAATGTAGTTTTCATACGCCGACTTGGTCACGCCGCCGCAAGAATAATGGCTGCGAATATCGTACTCCACCAAATCGTCGGTGTAGCCGCTGGTCATCAAATAATCATAATCGGTCCACGAGGTCACGTTATTGTTCAACGTGGTCAACAGAACCGGCGGACCAAGGGAGCCGCCCGCCGGCTTCTCTCTGCGCCACACTTGGTATTTCACGTTGGCGTCGGGATGTTGATTCCATGCAAAGGAAATATATTGCCCCGCGCTGCTGCTGACGTGGAGATTGTAATCGCTCATGGGCTTGGGGCGGTCAACCGTGAAGTTGGCTGTGAGCGTCACGTTGCCGTTGGGCTGCACCGTGCGTTGGCGCGAAGTGTTGCCGTCCGACCATTGCGTGAAATCGTATTCGACGCCGTTGTAGGTTTGGTCAATGGCTTCGAGGGTTGTAGAATTATACTGCATCACGATTTCATCATACGGCGAAGAACGGTTGGTGCCGCCGACTTTGATTGTTCCTGGATTCCCAGAAACACAGGAGCCGAATTGGTTTTGGGCGATGACGTGGTACTCAGCCAAAAAATTCGCTGTGTAGGTTTGATCATTGGAGGGTACGTTGATGGTTTGCTCCAATGTAGCTGGTCCATTGCTCCATCCCTGAAAAATCCATTTATACCCGCCATACCACTGCGGTGTAATGGCCTTGAACTGAAGCTGGCTGTATGGCGCATAGGATTTCGAAGCGCTTGGCTGCGTGTAAACTTCAATCCACTCGCCGAATTTATCTTTGCCCACGTACATCGTGCCGCCGTTGAAGCTGTTTTTGAACGTGAGCACGACCGTCTGCGTGCCGCCGCGATGATAGCCAACGGGGTTGCTGCCTTGCCAAGTGACGACTTGAGCCACTGTCTTGTTTTCTGGGCTTCCACCTTCATACGGCACTTGTCGAACTGAAATGTTGCTGAAGCCGCTGCCGTTGATCGCAGTCACGTAAGCCGCGTGTCCTTGCAAGCCGGCGCGCACGCCGTTTTCCGCCCACACTACAATATCGCCCACTTGCAGGCCGCTGAGGGTCGAGCTTGCGGTAAACGGAAAATAGTTTTCATCAATCGCGTTCGCCCAAGTTTCAGAAGCCGGGCATTCGTCATCATCATCGTCTTTGCCAAAGGCGCGGCCTTGGGCATAGCCCCAGCAAATGGAGTTGTTGTGATTGTGCGTGATCGGAATGTGCCCGCCCATCGTGGAGGCGAGAACCAGAATCGCGAATGCGCCAATCAAAAGCAAGCGCGGAAGTTTTTTCGTCATCTCTTTTCTCCTTTGGTTTGAAGTGGTTCATCCGTCGTGTTTGTTCGAAACCGATCGTGAACCAGTCCCGCACCTCCTTGTTGCGTTTTGAAAGGCATTTGATTACCATGTTTTCCGCAAACCGTTCGCGCGCTTGCATTGGCCTGAGAACCTGTAAGCGTGGCGATGCCCGGAACGTTCAGCTTGCGCTGAACTCGCGGCGGGGCAACCTGGACTAGGGTTGTCCCGGTTTGCGTTTTCCCAAAAAGAACCTCGTCGCGCCGAGGCGCGAAATAAAAAGAGTGAAGAGTGAAGAGTGAAGAGTGAAGAGTGAAGAGTGAAGCTTTTACCCAATTGTTGTCTAATTTAACCGCCGAAAGAAGTGCTGACAAGATAAAATAAGTATCATTGCAATCAAGAGATTTTTGTTTTTATTTCAATCGGTTTTTTATCAGCTTTATGATGCCGTTCCGGGCCGGGTGAGGGAGAATTCATCTGATCGACAAATATGTGATCATCGGCGCCGGGCCTTCAGGCCTGGCGGGGGCGAGAAATTTGCAGCGTTTCGGTATTCCGTTTGTCGGTCTCGAAGCGCATCGCGAGGTGGGCGGTTTGTGGGATATCGAGAATCCGCGCAGCACGGTTTATGAATCCGCGCATCTGATTTCTTCAAAGAAGATGACGGAGTTCAAAGAGTTTCCCATGCTAGAGGGCGCGGCCGATTATCCCAGCCACACAGAAATGCGTGAGTATTTTCGCGCGTTTGCGAAACATTTTGATCTGCACCGACACTATCGTTTCAACACCACCGTCGCGCAAGTAGCGCCGGAAGGTGAAGGCTGGCGCGTCACGTTGCACACCGGCGAATCCGATATTTATCGCGGTGTGATCATTGCCAACGGCACACTTTCGGAGCCGAACATTCCGGCCATCGCGGGCAATTTTTCCGGTGAGATTTTTCATTCCGCGAAATATAAAAGCCCCACGGTTTTTGCAAGCAAGCGCGTGTTGATTGTGGGCGCAGGCAACAGCGGTTGTGACATTGCCGTTGATGCCATTTATCATGCCAAACACACGGCCATTAGCGTGCGCCGCGGCTATCACTTCGTGCCGAAATTCGTTCTCGGCAAACCCGCGGACACCATCGGCGGCAAACTCAAGCTGCCGCCGCGCCTCAAACAAAAGATCGACAGCGCGTTGCTCAAGCTCTTCACCGGCGATCCGCAACGCCTCGGGTTTCCCCAACCCGATCATAAACTCTACGAATCGCATCCCATCGTCAATTCACTCATTTTATATCATCTCGGCCACGGCGACATTACGGTCAAGCCGGATATCGCGCGCTTTGACGGCAAATGTGTTCATTTCAAAGACGGCAGTGTTGCGGAATACGATCTCGTGGTGCTGGCCACCGGCTACAAGCTGCATTATCCGTTTATCGATAAAAAATATCTCAACTGGCATGACACAACGCCGCAATTGTATCTCAACGCTTTTCATCCTGAATTTGACAATCTTTTTGTTTTGGGAATGATCGAAGCGGCGGGCATCGGCTGGCAGGGCCGTTATGAACTGGCCGAGCTGATCGCGCGCTTCATTCTTGCCGCGCAACGCCAAACGCGCGCTGCCGCAGAATTCAAAAACATCAAAAGCAATCCCATGACGGATTTGAGCGGCGGTTTCAAATACATGAAGCTCGAGCGCATGGCCTATTACGTTCATAAAGAAACCTACCTGAAACTGGTGAAAAAGCATATTGCTTTGCTGAAATAAATGCGTTTAGTTATTGACCGGTCACTGCAGCAGACTCACGCTGCGCAGAATCGCTCAAAAAGTGACCGGTCAATTGACCTGATATGAAAATGTTTACGAATGAACACGATAAAGCTAGTGCACGGTTACCTTAATTCATATAACTGTTTTATGTGTCATTTGAAGGAATCCTCTGAAGCATGCGGCCCAGAACGAATTTTCACAAGATTCTTTCAGAATGACATTCAGGTTGGGATATATTTTTCAGGGTAACAATCTACCCCGATTTTCAGACAAGCTTCAAATCAAAGCTTCTGCGCAGCAGCGAATAACTGTTCGGCGAAGCTCGGTGATCATCGGCAATAAAGTTTTCCACCGAAATACGCCGAAGTCGCCGAGCATCTCCGCAAAAACTCTGGCAGGATGATTTGTCGGAATTATTTTGAATCGTTCTGCCGACAAATCATTCGCCATAAACTTTCAGAATTTTATTCTATGTTTGAATAGGTAATCCGCCTAAAATCAAAAATCCGTGAGAATCCGTGCCAATCAGTGGCTTAATTTTTATTTTAATGGTTTTGTCCACAATGGTTTGCTTTTAAAAAGCCTTCGCGGTCTGATGGTTTTTCCAGGCCAAAACTCTGTAACCAGAAACGGCAAATTCCCACTCTTTGGTTACACTGTGACACCGGCTGCTGATTTGCACAAAAGGAAGTCGATTGCTTGAACGCCCTCGATCAGATTCGCCTGAACTTCGATCCCGCGATGTTGACGCTTTTGAATATCATCCTGGGCGTGGTGATGTTCGGCATTGCGCTCGACATCCGGCGCTCGGATTTCAAGGCGATTTTCGATTTTCCCAAAGCCATGCTGATCGGGTTGCTCGGCCAATTCGTGCTTTTGCCCGCGCTGTCGTTTGGGCTCGTCACGGCGATCTCGCCGACGCCCAGCGCTGCGCTCGGCATGATGCTCGTGGCCTCGTGTCCGGGCGGGAACATTTCGAATTTTTTGGTGTACCTGGCGCGCGGCAATACCGCGCTTTCCGTGTGCATGACGGCGGTTTCCACACTGTTCGCGCTGGTGATGACGCCGCTTAATTTTTCGCTGTGGGGATCGCTTTACCCGCCAACACGCACGCTGCTCAAGGAGATTTCCTTGAATCCTCTCGATCTCATGAGCGCAATTTTTTTGTTGTTGGGATTGCCTCTGGCACTGGGGCTGTTTCTCTCGCAAAATTTCCCGGGAATCGCTTTGCGCCTGAAGAATCCCATGAAAATGTTCTCCATGATTTTTTTCGGCGGATTCATCGTCGCGGCATTGGCTGCGAACTGGCAAAATTTTTTGAATTATGTCGGCCTGGTGGCAGGCGCGGTTTTTTTGCAAAATGCCATTGCGCTGGCCAGCGGCTATCTCGCCGCCCGGTTCACGGGCTTGCCGGAGCGCGATCGGCGCGCCGTCGCTATCGAAGTCGGCATTCAAAACTCCGGTTTGGGGTTGATTCTCATTTTTAATTTTTTTGAAGGCCTGGGCGGCATGGCGCTGATTGCCGCGTGGTGGGGAATCTGGCACATCATCAGCGGGTATGCGCTGGCATTATTTTGGTCAAGACGCACAAAAAGGCTGAATGGCGCAGCCAGAGTTTGAGTTTTTAGATTTGTCTGAAACATCTCATGCCGTTTTTGAGTTGATCCCGCCCGTCTCTCGTTCCCACCCTGAAAATTCATTTGATAAGAATATCCCAAATCTCATTCCTGCACAGGCTTGAAAATAAATTCAAGATCAATATAATTAATTTTTTAAGAAAACACTTTTTACCATTTGGTTAATCTCTTCACGGGCGAGTATTTCATTTTTGCTCATTTTGAGGAAAAAAATTTTTCACAATAAGTAAAATATACTTGACAAATAGACAAACTTGCTTTATAATTGATGTGTCAATTAAACTTTACTAGAAAGGAGAATAGCCATGACCACAAAAGCCAGCCGCGTTCCCAAACCACTTTTGGCAGTTGCCGTTTTTCTTGTGCTTTATTTTATAGCGCGCCTCGTGCTCAAGCAACCTGATTTGGCGCAACCGCTGCGCGTAACCGTGGCGTTGCTGCCGATTCCGGTTTTTGCATTGTTTCTTCTTTCATTTATTCGCGGCCTAAAGGCATTGGATGAGCTGGAGCGGCGCATCCAACTCGAAGCGCTGGTCATCGCGTTTCCGCTGGCGATTCTGCTGATCATGACGCTCGGCTTGCTGGAACTGGCTGTTCCGCTCTCGCCGGAGAATTGGAGTTATCGTCACATCTGGCCATTTTTGACGATGTTTTATTTTATCGGATTAGCGATCGCGCGCAAACGCTATGAATGAGGAGGCAAGACTATGAAAAACCGGCTACGCGTGCTGCGCGCCGAACGCGACTGGTCGCAAGCAGAGTTGGCGGAAAAGCTTGGGGTGTCGCGCCAGACCATCAACGCCATCGAAACGGAAAAATACGATCCGAGTTTGCCGCTCGCCTTTAAAATGGCGCGCTTGTTCGGCCAGCGCATCGAGGAAATTTTTGAGTTGGCGGAGGAATCGTCTGCTTAACCCATCAAGTTGTAACGCACGGAATTGACACAGCGGCGGTAAAATTTGTGAGACTGTCCCAACTCAAGACAGATTAATTTGTATGGCCCGCGAGACATGCGAAATCTGCGAAAAGTTTGCGCGCTTTTTTGCGTGTTTCGTGAGCAAAATTCAAACGTGCTCAAACAAGCCAGGCCTTGGGCTGCAAAAAGGTAAAATATTTTGGGGAATGCGATTTCTAACGCTTACATTTTTGTGAGAAATGTGTTGATTTAAAGAAAGTCGTCGGGAAAGTATGTTGTCGTCACACAAAAATGTCACGGCACGCAAAGACTGAGGCAGGAGGGCTTACGATTTGTGTATCAGAATTACACGAATGATTTCGAATTCGTATTCCTTATTAAGCCGCGACAATAGCCGGGCTCTCAAAAAGCAGAGCGGACTGTGTACTCACTCGTAATAAGAGCAACGAAGTCAATGTTTTATTGCCTGGGAAAAGGCTCATTTAGTAAAAAGTGAATGACTCAAAAATTCGGCACGCGGCTTGCTAAAGAAAAGGGCAGAAGAAAAAAGGAATGTACTGACACGGAATGTCGGTTCAAACGACTGTGGCTCCCCCTCACAGCCAAGAGGCTCGGGTCGAATGACTCGGGCCTTTTTTATTGGGAATTTGCCTCCAAAATTTCCATTCCCAAAGTTTCGGCATGTTGAAGTAATGGCGAAATTGCCAGGTCTTCGTCGATCTCCGGCCAATGAATGCCATAGCCGGAGGGCGCAACCTCAAAACGCTTTCGTTGATCCAGGTTGGCATTTGCCGATCTCAACGAACAGTCTTTCCATCGGATGCGATACGATTTGCCGTCAACGTCGAGGTATAAATAATTCTCGTCCGCTTCAACCGACTGGATGTCATGGATTCTGGCCATTATTTCACTCCTTCATCTCTTAGTCTGTAACCCACCCCCGGCTCAGTGAGCAAATAGCGCGGGCGCGCGGTATCTGCCTCAAGTTTGCGCCGCAACTGCGCGATATGAACGCGCAAATTGTGGCTTTCCTGGCTGTGCGTTTGACCCCACGCTTCTTTTAGCAATTGTTGATGCGTTAAAACCTTGCCGGCATGTTTTGCCAATGTTGCGAGCAATTTGAATTCGATGGGCGTGAGGTGAATTTCGGTTTCGGCCAAGAACACTTGTCGCCGCGCCAGATCGATACGCAATTCGCCCAACACGATCACGGGATCTTCGGGTTCGCCGGCCGCGCGGGCGGCATGACGCAGCGCCACCCGCAGCCGCGCCAGCAATTCGCCAACGCCGAACGGTTTGGTGAGATAGTCATCCGCGCCGGCATCGAGCGCGGCGATTTTATCCTGCTTCTGACCGCGCGCGGAGCGTATTGCGGACATGAAAGTCCACGTTCCCTTTTTGACAAAGCTTGATCAACCCAAGTGAAGCGGCAAGAAACAGGAGCAGCAACAGCACATAGAAAATATCCACGCCGAAACCTCCGAAATTGTTGCCGCAATATAACATCTTGGGGCGTCAAGCTGCCACCAAGGTTGGGAGTCAGAAGGTCAAGAAAGTGTAAAGGAGGAGGTGGAGAGCATGCTGCGTGTCATTCGAAGAAGGAACCCTGTGAAGCACATGGTACCGTGCTCCAATCTTCACAGGATCCTTGCAGGATGACACATTGGTAGGAGTTCGAATTCAGTGGACGAAAGGTGTCGGGGTTGGAGTTCGTCGAATGCGCAACAATCTCACTGCGGCAGCCAGGGCAGCTTTTCCAAATCGCAATTACCGCCGGAGAGAATCAAGCCCAGGCGCTTGCCGGCAAAATCGAATTTGTTTTCCAACAGCGCGCCCAGCACAACTGCCGCTGAAGGTTCAACGATGATTTTCATGCGTTCCCAAATGTGCCGCATCGCGGTAATGATGTTCTGCTCGCTGACGGTTACGATTTGTTGCACGTGACCGCGAATAATGCCAAAAGTCAATTCACACAGCGAGGTGAGCAAGCCGTCTGCAATCGTTTTGGGATTGGTCGAAGGCATGATCTTGCCCTCCTGCAGCGAACGATAGGCATCATCTGCGCCGGCCGGTTCAGCGGCAATTACTTTTGTTTGCGGTGAAATCCCGGCAACTGCGATGGCGGTGCCGCTCAACAACCCGCCTCCGCCCACCGGCGCCAGCACAACGTCGACATCATCCACTTCTTGCAACAATTCCAGCGTAGCCGTGCCCTGTCCCGCGATAACGCGTTCATCATTGAACGGATGCACCACGGTTGCGCCGGTTTCTGCCACGACTCGCGCCAGGGTTGCTTCACGCGCCGCCAGAGTTGGCTCACAGAAAACAATCTTGCCGCCGTAGCCTTCCACCGCCAGCTTCTTGATACGCGGCGCGGTTTTAGGCATGACGATGAAGGCCGGCGCGCCACGCAATCTGGCCGCCAGCGACAAGGCTGCTGCATGATTGCCGGAAGAATGTGTCGCAACTCCTCGCGCCAGTTCTGATTCACTCAACGAGAACACCGCGTTGCACGCGCCGCGAAACTTGAACGCCCCGATTTTCTGCAAATTTTCACACTTAAAAAACAGTTGAGCATTGACCATGCGATCGATGCTCTCGCATGTCATCACCGGCGTGCGATGCGCATGCGGCTTGATGCGCTCGGCCGCGGCGCGAATGTCAGTCAAAGTGGGAAATGTCATATTGATCTTTGCTCCCAAAAAAGCAGAATGATTTGTTTGCAGAAGTAAGAATTTAGCCGTTTGAAGTTTTCGCCCACTGAATTGAACTCAAAAAGCTTAATTTCTGTGGGCGGTTTTTTTGTTCTGGGTTCATTTAGCTAAATTCTTGCTGGTAGAATTATTTCCTGATCATCCTAGCGAACCATTATTTTGCCTGCTATGCTTTACACAGTTTTGTTGGCTGCTACAGTAAAAAAAACTTTTTGCCAAAGCAAGGCCAAAGTGCCAAGTTTCATGCAGCATTCTTAAAGTTTATTCAGCCATTTGCTTGCGCGTCACGCAGATTTTTTGTAACCTTTTCGCCCCCAGCGCGGTGTTTATAAGTGAAACGACGAAGGAAAAGGCGGAAACGCGTGAATGCCCCGACGGATCGAGAGATCATGATGCACGTGCGTGACGGCGAGGTGAACAAGCTCGGCTTGTTGTTCGAGCGGCATCATCTCGCGCTGTACAATTATTTTGTGCGCCAAACCAGCGACCGCGCCCGCAGCGAAGATTTGGTGCAGGACGTTTTCCTGCGCATGCTGAAGTATCGCCACACCTATCGCGGCGAAAGCGAGTTTGCCTTGTGGATGTATCGCATCGCGCGCAATGCCTGGGTCGACCATTTCAGAAAGAACAGAAGAGAGACGCGCTTTAACGAGGAGGATGACGAGCCGCTGAGCCTCGATCCGATTGCCAGTGAGAATGTGGAGGAAAATCAGAAAGTAGATTTGCTGCATGCCGCGCTGGCAAAACTGACTCCTGATAAACGCGAGGTGCTGGTGCTCAGCCGCTTTCAAGAGATGAAGTATGAAGAAATCGCGCAATTGCTGGGTTGTGCGGTGGGTACGGTGAAAGTGCGCGTGCATCGCGCGTTGAAGGATTTGAGAGAAATCTATGCCGGCCTGACGGACGAACATGTTTGAATCCGCATAATGCCGGCAATCCTGGCCAAACCAGGATTCACGCACGATGGTGTGAAAGGCCACGGCCAAGCCGATTTTCGGCGAGCTTGTCGAGATGCGGCAGATCGAAACAATTATACACAAATGAGATGCTCCATGACTTGCAATCAAGCAAACGAACATCTTCCTGATTATCTCATGGGAAGTCTGAACGCCGCCGCGCAAAAGGAATTGCAGATACATTTGGAGACTTGCGCGGGTTGTCAAGCCGAGGCCGAAAGCTTGCGCGCACTGTGGGCGGATCTGAAAACGCTGCCCGCCGAACATCCGAGCGCGGAACTGCGGCCGCGGTTTTATGCCATGCTCGAGGCTTATCAACACGGCTTGCAGGAAGCAAAGCCGGCAAGCGGCGTGCGTGATGCCATAGATGGCTGGCTGGCGCGCTGGTGGCCGCGGCGCCCAGCGTGGCAATTCGGTTTTGCAATGGCCATGTTGTTGTTCGGGCTTTGGCTCGGCCAGCGCCAGACGAATGTTGCTAATGACAATGTGGAGATGGCGCAGTTGCGTACGGAATTGCAAAGTATGCGGCAGTTGGTGACGTTGTCTTTGCTGCAACAATCCTCGCCGACGGAGCGGCTGCGCGGCGTGAGTTACAGCCAGCTCGTGCACGAGCCGGATCAAGAAGTGAAAGCG
>SZPB01000211.1 GCA_030263535.1 Cytophagia bacterium CHB2 | reverse complement strand
ATGTAAAGCTCTTTGCCCGAAACCCAAAACGTATGCGGACTGATGGCCGGTTTATTTGGCTGAAAGCGATTCACTCGCACCGGCGCGCTTGGGTTGATGATATCAAAAACATCAATGTAACCCTGATTTTGCGCTGCGAGATAAAGATAGCGCCCATGAATTTGTAAATCATAAACCGAGCCGTCACTCGGCACCACGGCAAGCAATTGCGGGGAGGTTGGTATGCTGACATCATAAAGATAGGCATTGCGCGCCGAACCGTTGAAACCCCAGCCTGCGATGGCGGCGAGACTGCCGCATCCCGTCACCTCACTGTAGCGAATGGGATTACCGACAGCAGGCGCGGGATCAACAGATTTGAGCAAACGCAAATTCGGCGTGTTTTGTGCAAGTGCAGCAGAAAAACTTGTGAAGGACAATAGTGCGGCAGCAAAAAGTAATTGCCGTTTCATCAAATCTCCAGATTGATTCGAAATGTTGGTTATTTTCAGGCATTGGCATTAATGCAAGCCATTCAGACCCCCAAAGGCTGAAAGCCGGAACCTAAAATTTCCTGCGCCGGCATGACCATCACAAAAGCTTGCTCGTCCTCGGCATTGACAATGGCCTTGAGGCCCGGCATTTCATTGATCGTCACTGCGACAAGCAGCACTTCACGTTCCTGGCGCGAATGCATGCCCATGCCGTGCAGCGCGGTTACCCCGCGTTTGAGATCGCGCATAATGCGTTCTGCAATAACCTGTGCTTTGACGGCAACGATCATACACAACAGTTTTTGTCCGCGCATCCGTCTTCGGTTTAAGAGGCGGCGCCGCGCCGCCGTTCCGCGTGCAGAAGCATCCTTATCCTTCACTTCCAAGGCGTGCCAAAGCGCGTTGAGAATCGGTATGTCGCCGGATTTGGGCAGAACTTCTCCGGTTGCCTGTTGCAAGCCGGCAGTTCCCAATCCCACGATGAAAAGGATCGTGTTATAAATGACCCCAATCAAAAAAACGACATAACCGGGAAGCGGGCCAATCGCGGACCGTGAGATAAATTCCGCCCACGACGCGGCGGTGGTGGGATGGATAAGGCCTTTGAACAGCCATGCCAGGGCCAGCACGAGGAAGATCCACATGTAATTGCGGCGAAAGCGCCGGCCAAAAGCTTCCCACATACTGATGGGAAAATCCGGCGCTTGCAGCGTTTCAGAGAGCCGTTCTGCCCAATAGGGTTGCGGCGCAAACGGCGGCACCAGCATGTTGCCAAAAAAATCCGTTTCCATCAAGCGCGTGCGATAGGCCCACAATTCATAGTAGCGATAGCGACGCGCTTCGATCCACAAAAAAATGGTGACGAGCAGAGTATTCAGAATCAGCACGCCGCCGTGATGGGAAGGATCGGAAAGCGTAAAGCTGAGCGCGGCGCCGGCCGTCACCACGGCCCAGTTCGTGGTATTATCCAGGCGTTGGCGCCAAACATTCGAACGTTGAATTTCAGCGCGATAGTAGTGCACCATCGCGGTATTGAATTCCGCCGGCCGCATTTCGTAGCCGCGGAATTTCCAAACCGGCTCATTGACGGATTGTGACTGCTGCGCGTTTGGATCTGCTGGGGCGCTTCCGGTGGTGGGCATGGCTTTGCAATTTAGTCGAAGTGGGTCTTTATAGTTTTCTGCTGCAACAAAAGCAGGTTTGTGTGAATGTATGGTTAAAACCAATACCGTTCACTTAGTAGCCCTGCCCCCTCGTGGGGCACTGCAGGAAGATTGAAATTATTTACGTTAGCATCGGCCCACAGGGGCCGGGACTACGAACGAAATGTTAAGTGAACGGTATTGTAGTTAGTGCCTGTTTTGCCGGATTGACTCAATTAATCAACCAAAAGAATCTTCTGAATTAGAAGTCAATATTGATGCGAGCACGAAGCCGCGCAATGACAACAGGCATTCCGGTGTGTTTGCAACAAGCTGTGAACGCGCTAGCAAAGCGGCTCAACTCGCCTCATACAAACACCCCGAGGAGCCGATCCAGGTTTTGTTTTTGTTGAAATCGACGCCCATCATCTTGCCTTTGCTCAAACGCGCCAGCCAATTTACCAGCCGGGGTTTTTCCTGCCAAATAAACATCATGCGAATCTCAGCTTTGGCCGGCTCGTCCGGCGTTTTGATGAGAGGGGCATAGGTGATTTTTTCCTGCAAAATATAGTTGCTGCGTTCCTGCGCTGGTATCGCCTCGAGCTGCTCGCGCGTCACGTCGATGATCACACCGCTGCCAGCGAACGAAAACAGCGGCTTCAAAACATAATTACTCAACGGCTCGGGATAGTGTTCGAGCGCGTTGAGAAAAAACGTGCGCGGCACGGCCGGATGATCGAGATAGGGCATGGAAAATTTGCTGATGCGAAAGTACCAATTCGGATGCCCGGCCCATTCCACCGCCAAATCGTCGCGAAAGTCGAACTCGATGCGAATATTTTTTTTGACGAATTCGTCAATGATGACGCGATTATAAATGCGATGAATCGGAATCTCCCGGCCCTTGTCAAAGTAGTAAAGCTTGCCTCCGCGTTTTTTGATCTTCGTCACGCACACGGCCTTCACGCCGGTAAAGCGCTCCGTGCAAGCAAAATCGACTGCCGTCTTTTGCTTCTCCGGCTCGATTTCCATGAGAATGACATTTTCTGGATCATGTCCGGCGAGCAACGCCTCTTTGAACAGGAGCAGATATTCCGCTTCAGTCAAATCGCCGAGCAAGTATTTTAAATTTCCCAATTCATAGGCTTTGATGAAAGACTGGCATAGAACGACTTGATAGGCATAAAGCGAGGGAAAGCCTTGCAATTCGATGAGCCTGGGTTCAAGTTGCCCATTTTCATTTTGCGTGAGGGCAAAGTCGATCGCCAAAAACAACGGATGATTGTCATCATTCGGCACGCGGAAGGCCTCCGGCACAGCCGCGATCGAGGCGCGCAAATATTCGGGGCGGCTTACCTGCTGCGCCAATTCCAGGGCAGCTTGCTGGAGATGCAACCGAACCTCTGCGGGCATGAACACCGGCGTTTCGCACACGCGAAAATCGACATGCGCGCCGGCGGCCTCATCTAGTTCGCGCAAAAATTTTTGATAGTTCTCAACAGAAAAGCGCCGGTTGAAATCGTCGCGCAAGCGGGGAACCATTTCCCATGACTCCTCTTAAAAAATAGCAGCGGCAGATGATTGCGCAACAAATTGCAACCGGCAGGCGAGAAGTGCAAGTTATTTCTAACAGGGGAAACTTGTGAGGCGTTGACGGATGGTTTTTGTGTTATTAATTCGACTTCGGCAGATTCCATTTCGGACCTGCGAAATACGCCAAAAGCCTTTTCAGCGGGTGTAATACTCTATCAAACTGCAAATGAACGCTAATAAACGCAAATTAAAGTTACCGAATATTTGCGTTTATTAGCGGTTGCAAAAATAAGCACATTGTTTGAATGGCGTTCCTGCATTTCGCGCAAGCCGGTGGTGAACACGAATGCTATTTCCCCGGAAGCGATGCGCGCCGGCAACGCCGCTAACGTAAACAGTCGGCTAAGGCGCCGTCTTTGTAAACCGGCCGAAAAACCAGAAACTTGCCCAGCAGTCCGGTGCTTCCTTTAACAAAGCCTGTTTGGTTGCATTGTCCGTTTTTGATCTCCAGTATTTTGTGTTCGCCGTTGTGCACGTAGTGAACCCAAACATCGCCTTTGATTTTGTCGATGATGCGACGGAATTCAAAATGAGGAATGAGCAGATTTTGGGTCTTCAACTCGTCGAACTGTTTGTGCGTCGCATCAATGACTTCGACCAGATCATCTTGATATTTGGCAACCTTCAACCATCTCGGCATGAAGATGTGATTCCACTCCCCGCCTTCCGTGCGCAAATTGCTGTACATCGCGAAGGCGACATGGGTTTTCAATCCCAAATAGGGATTCATGCCGTTGAACACGACCACCAACGGCAACATCCAGAGCAAACCGGGGTTGCTCCAGCGCAACGCGGTTTTCGGCGCCGGCAAGCCCAGTATTTTTTGCCGGCGCAAGACAATCACATAAGCGGCAATCATGGTGAGTGACCAAACGAGCCAGACGGTTTTACGCAAGCGTTTCGAATCCAAAAAATCTGCCGCAAAACCGGCGACGATGCCGAGAAGTATGACGCCGATGCCCATCCAAAGATAGCGGTGAATCTGCTCACGCTGAAATTGGCTGAGCCACTGGCGCAGCGCGCGTAAGCGGTCATTTAACGCTTGAATGAATCTTTCGTCGGTGAACAGGAAGTAGTTGGCAAAGGCAAATGCGGAAAAGGTCCGATGGCCGATCAAGCCGAGCATCAAATGAAACGGTATGCCGATGGCCAGCGCGTAGTAGCGCGTCTTGCGGAAAATGAGAAAAATCGGCAGGACGAGCTCAATAATCAGTGTACCCCAGATCGACACCAGCGGGCCCCAATGATAATCGGGCATGAACGTAAATAATGCCGGCAGACGGTTGTACATGGTGGTGGCGCAACTGATGGCTGGATCAAAAAAATCCCAGTTGAGCTTGTGCAAGGTGGCGAAGAGGTAAATGATAATCACCGAGGCGCGCATGACCGGCGCAAAACGCCGCAGCAGGTTGTTGGTCGATTTACGGTTGTTCAATCCCAGCGTGTACCAACTCCAACCCGGCGCGCCGATTTGATGACGATTCTGGTAAAGGGTCCAGAGTACCGCGATCACTATAACAAGATTGATCAATCCTTCGGCAAAAATGTGATTTGCCAGCCGCGGCCAGCGCGTGACATTGTACGAAAAACTCACCAATGCCAAAAGACCCAACAGCGACACCGAACGCGGATTGAACATCAGCAGGATAGCCGCGAGGGTTACGGCATATCCCAGAATTCTCCCCTTCGGCAGCCAATCCCAAAAAAACTCCTGATGCACCAGGGCTTGACAAGCCCACAAGAAGGAAAAAACCGTCAGGCGATAAACTCTCTTCTCGGGTGTTGCAGAATGTGCTGATGTGGTGAAGGCCATATAAAATACCCCTCCGTTTGTTGAGATGTGACGATCTTGATCCAACGGAATGAATTGACGGTACTCGATTTTGCGAATAGGCAATTCCGGTCTATTGTGTGAAACGGTGTTATAACGAGTATTCGCCAAAAGGCCTTGGCGGACGATGATACACGTTTGCCTGTTGGATTCGGATGAACTCAAGAACAACCACATTTTCCGAATTTACTTTAGCTCGCAAGTAAGCGAATCATACCGTTCGATGACAAAACACGCCCGTAAAAATGCTGGAGGGTTATGCGAATTCCGGGAAAACCGATTAATCGTCCATGGGAGGTTGGTGGTGGCTTCAGCGTTTCCTACGCTGCCCCGATGTTGCGCAAGCTACGTACCTTCGCTGTCGTAGTCTTGCGGAATGGCAGAATTCGAATTTGCTTAAATTTTACGTTTCGAGAGAGACGAGAGAGCGCCGTCATCGCAATCTTTTGAGGGCAGCGCGAGCAGCATGATAGCCGCACATGCCATGCACACCCGCGCCCGGCGGAGTCGAAGCAGAGCAGAGGAAGAGATTTTTGCGAGGAGTCTGGTAGGGATTGATCCGGATCACAGGCCGGGTGAAGAGTTGCCGCCAATCGGTCACGCCGCCGATGATGTCGCCGCCAACGTAATTGGCATTATAGTTTTCGAAATCGGCCGGAGCCATTGTGTGCCGGGCAAGAATGCAGTCGCGAAAACCCGGAGCAAAGCGTTCGATCTGATTTTCCAAATATTCCGTCATGTTTTCCGCGCCTCCGGGCGGGACATGGCAGTAGGCCCATCCCACATGTTTATCCTGCGGCGCGCGCGACGGATCAAACAGGCTTGGCTGTGACACCAGCACAAACGGCTGCGCGCTTGCTTTGCCTTGCCAGCAGGCGCGTTCTGCCGCTGCGACTTCTTCCAACGTGCCGCCCACATGCACTGTGCCTGCGCGGCGGCATGCGGCCGCCGCCCACGGAATCGGTTCGCTCAGCGCCCAATCGATTTTGAAAGCGCCCGGGCCATGCCGGTAACGCAACAAGGCGCGGCGATAGCCCTCGGGCAAGCCATTGCCAGCCAAACCAGCCAGCGCGCGCGGCGCAACGTCGCACAGGATGACTTCGGCTTTGGGCAACTCGTCAAGCGTCACAACGGGCCAACCGCAGACCAACTCTCCACCCAACGTTTGCAGGTAGCGCACGAGGGCGTCAGCAATCGCTTGCGATCCACCGCGGGCAAACGGCCAGCCCACCGCGTGCCCCATGGTCATCAACATCAGGCCAATGGCTGCCGAGAGCGGTTGCTCTAACGGCAAGATGGCATGCGCGGCGTTTCCGGCAAACAGTGCGCGTGTTTGTGGTTGAGTGAAATGGCTTTGCGCCAGCGCTGAAGCAGACCGCAGCGCGCGCAAGCCAAAGCGCGCCAGCGTGAACGGGTGGCGCGGAATTTTCAACGGGCCCAGCACATCCTGGAGCAGGTCTCCCGCGCTTTCAATCAATGGGGCAAAAAGCCGTTGGTATCTGTTGCCATCGGCGCCGAGCTGCTCGACAGTTTCCGCCAGCGAGCGCGACAGGATCGCAGCCTGGCCGTGATCCAGCGGATGCGCCAGCGGCAGATCCGGGTGCAGCCATGCAAGGCCGTGCTGCTGCAACGGCAAACTGCGCAAAAAGGGTGAAGCAAGTCCCATGGGGTGTACGGCAGAGCAGACATCATGCAGAAAACCGGGGAGGGTCAGCGGCTGCGTGCGCGTGCCGCCGCCCGGGGTTTCTTTGCCTTCGATGACCAAAACGGCGGCGCCGGCTTGCGCGAGCGTGATCGCGGCGGCTAATCCATTCGGGCCGGAACCAATAACGACGGCATCATAGGTTCGTTTTTGCGGTGAGTTGGAGCTGGTTCGGGGTGGCAATCGTCTCTCGAGGCAATTGGATGTTCAAGGGAGCAACAAGACAAAGATTCATACACACGAGACGTCGAGATCGCAGAAATAGATTGTTGCCCATCTCCCCTTTTGATTTATTTGATCTTCACAACGACGCAGGTTAAATCATCGAATTGATCCTCACGGCCGATGAAATTGCGATGTTCCTTGCGAATCAAATCGAGCAGATCGCCGGCTGAGCCATGATTGTTGCCTGCGATCAAATCGAGCAGGCGCTCTTCGCCGAATTCCTCGCGCTTGTTATTCATGGCTTCGGTGAGGCCGTCGGTATACAGCACCAGGGTATCGCCTTTCTCCAGGCTGCACGTTTCTTGTTGAATGATGCGCTCGAAAATTTCGCCTTTTTCCAGGCCGAGCGCAATGCCGGGCGGCTGCAGCAATTTTGTATACCGGCTGGCATGCTTGTGAATGATGATGGGATTGTGGCCGGCGCGCGCGCACATGACGGTTTGTTGCGCCGGATCAAAAATAAGATAAAACAAACTGACGAACATGTTGCGGTCAGCGGTTTGATAAAAGCCGCGATTCATGCTGCATAGGATTTCCTTGGGCGAGGCATGCGGCAGCGCGCGCGCCTGCAAAAAGCCTTTGGTCAACGTCATGTAAAGCGCGGCCGGCATGCCTTTGCCGGAAACATCGCCGATCACCACGCCTAGGCGATTTTCATCCAGGGTCACGAAATCATAATAGTCGCCGCCGACTTCTTTGGCCGGTTCCGAGTGCGCCGCAATGTCAAGGCCGGGCAATTGCGGAATTTGCTGCGGCAGCATGCGAAGCTGGGCTTTGCGCGCGATTTCAAGCTCCATTTTCAAGCGTTCGCGCTCGGTTAAATAGCGCACATAGCGCGGCGTAATCGTGCGGTCGCTGATTTGCTTGCCGCGCGCGACGGCAATGTAGCCGAAGATCAGCAAGGCGAACAGCAGGCTGAGCGAAAACCAGCCCGCAGCGCGAAAACCGCTGTCCGGTTGCGCCAGCAACGTCATGGCGTGCGGCAGGGCGGTGGCAATGCCGATGCCGAATGAAACGGTGAGCAGATCGTAGCGCCAATAAAAAACGTAGGTGATCACGCCAATCAGCACGGCAAAACCTGCTTGCCACCAGCGATCATGAATCGTAAACGTGCCGCTAAAAACGGTTTCGAACAACAACAGCGTTAGCGCCGCGGCGACCAAAGTATTTTTTAGCCGGCGATTAAAAAAACTCAGCGTAAAAAGCGGCGCGTAGGAAGTGAACAAAACGGCGGAATAGATTCCGAAGAAAATGGGCAAACCGGCCGGCAGGAACGCTGAAAAAATTTGTTCGTCATAATGGCTTGTGACCAGCCATTGTTCCGGTTGTTTGATGAAGGCGCGCACCAACGCATACCAACATCCCAAGTGAATGAACGCCAACGCCGCGCCGCGCAAAATGGCGTAGCCGAATTCCGGAAAGAAAAAACGGCCGGTAAAGAGGGCGTCGTAGGCGCGCAATTTTTCCGGCCAGACTTCGCGCGTCAGCGATTCACCGCTAATCCAAACCAAAAACACGCCGACGGTAACGATCACGGTCAATAACAAAATATTGATGTAGGTGGCGACAACATAAAAACCGCGATTGTCGGAGAGCAGGCTCTCACGGGTGATGCCCTGCGCCGGCACCACGTTGATGAAAAAAAGCAGGGTACACATGAAGATGAAGCACGCCAGCGCCAGGGCGTTGCGCAACCCCACTTCTCCGGCGCGGAAACGCAGCATGAAAATCACCAGGCTGATGGCGGCCATCAACATGAGCAGCACAGTTCCCGCGGCGTGAAACCAATTGGCCGCGTTGACGCGCTGGGTGTACTCTTCGGAAAAGTCCCGGGGGTATTGCACCTGCTGCATCCAGCCGCCGATTTTGTCGCCCAACACAATGGCTTTGAGCCGGAGCTTCATGCCGCCTGCGGCAGGCGCGCGATTTTCCCAGATGAAATTATGATCCGTGCGCGCCTCTTGTTTGATCATCTGCGCATCGACGGTTTCATAGTCTTCCCAGTCAATGCCTTTATGCTGCGCCAGAAAGTCGCGCGTCAATAAGCGCGCTGCAGCCTGCGGCATCATCTCGCCTTCGACGTTGGTCGGCAAAATATGCTCAAAGTGAAATACCTCGCCGGTGGGCGACGCCATGAGTTGAAAACGCTCGCTTGTCTCGGGATGGCGATAGATTATCTCCCACGCCGCAACTGGATGATGCCGCTCAATCAGGGCGCGCTCATCCGGTGTGGCGTTTTGCGCCTGCAAGAAGCTTTCCTGTTTGTCGTCAATCACGAGCATGATGTTTTCTTCGAAGCCGGCGACGTTATAATCGAGCGACTTCAAATAGTCGCGCGCGGCGGCCTCGGCTTCGTCACGATTAAGCTCGATATGTAGTTTGGCCGCCGGCGTGACGCGCTGGAACAGCGCGAAGAACAGCGCCGCGCCCAGCAACGCTAAAACCAGCAAAACGATATTGTCTTGTGAGGCAGTGCGGTTGATTTCAGACTTCATGGCACGGGATTGAGCAAGTGGCAAGTGACATCGGCTTATCGCGCTTGTCTCTGCAATTGTTTTTACTTGATCCAGCGAATCGAGGTATGTCCGACCCCCATCTTAATATAAAAATCGAGTTTACTCTGGGCCGTATCGTAATTCTCGGAATAGTAGGTATCGCCCTGCTTGACGAAATCGCGCAGGCTGATGGGCGAGAGAAACGATCCCTCTTTGCGGACGCGCACGCCCAACGCACGGCTCAATGCGACGGAATTGACGCCCACGCCGAAATTCATTTCGACTTCACCCTCGCCTTGATAATCGCCGTCAAATGACAAATCCGATTTGCCGGCGCCGCCGTTGAAGATGAAACTGCGGAAATTGGCGTAACATAAACCGCGCGCATCGATCGAGGCTGCGCCGGAGTTGATGCGCAGATTCGGCGTCTCGGGGTTCGGCTCGCGAAATTCGATATCCAACTCTCCGGCGCCCACATCGAGATTGAGACTGGCGACTTTCAAACCGCTGAAATCAAGCAGCGCATCAAACGCGCCACCTTCAATGTCGAACGTGATGGGAATCTGCGGCGAGAGCTTGAGGCGCCAGTGATTATCGCGCAGCCGGTCAAGATCGACATTGTCATTGCGGCGCTTGGGGCTGTGAATCCATAGCGTCGGCGAGGTACTGGTGCTATCGAAATCAATTGTCGGACGATGCTCTTCGCTTGAAAAACGCAAGTCCAATTCAGCCAGCACGCCGTCGGAAGCCGGTTCCACATCGAGCCGACCGGCGGCATATTCGAGATCCAGGCGCAACGCGGTTTGATTCGTTAATGCGATGGTTTGCCGAATCACAAGCTCTTCACTTGCAGCACGGCTGGCTCGACTCTCGCGGCGGCGGTCTGCTTCACGATCGCGATCTGCCGGGCGCTCACGGCAGGCGACAACGAGCAACGCGCTCAGGAGTACAATACATGATCTTCTCATATCTCCCTCGCAAAGCTAATGAAAATTATCAGACGATTCTACCCAGCGTTTGGGCGATAATTGGCGGCTTACTTTTACGGGCAGTATTTCCAAAAGTTAAGCCCAAATTGCAACCGGAAGGCGAGAAGCGCAAGGGATTTTTTTGCGTATGTCATCCTGTCAAACATGATTGCCAATCTAACTTTCAGTTGACAAATTTTTTGCCAGCCTGTCAGAAATTTGGCACTGGTATGCTCTTTGTTTATCATCGTTTCGATGGTTGATATTGATAAAGAAATTTGCTAATGAATTCCATTATATCTCGTCAATATTGCGAGAAAATTGAGGAGAACATGACATGACGCTCGATAAATTTACACTCAAAGCGCAAGAGGCGGTAGCTGCCGCGCAGCAACTTGCCTCAGAAACCGGACAGCAGCAGATCGAAGTCGAACACCTGTTGCAGGCAATGTTGCGTGACAGCGAAGGCGTCGCCGTCGCAATCCTAAAAAAGCTGGGCGCGAATGTGAGCCTGGTGCAGAGCCGCCTGGAAGATGAGTTGCGGCGCATGCCGCGCGTCTCCGGCGCCGGCGCCGTCGGCAACATTTACGTTTCGCACCGGCTGGCAAATGTGTTCAATCAGGCGCAAAACGAAATGCGCCAGCTCAAGGACGAATACGTCAGCAGCGAGCACTTGCTGATTGCGATTGCGGAAGAAAAACAAGGCGCAGCCGGCCAGCTTTTGCGGCAGCAGGGCGTCACGCGTGACAACATTTTCAAAGTGCTGAAGGAGATTCGCGGCACGCAGCGCGTCACCGATCAAAATCCCGAAGGCAAATATCAGGCGCTGGAGCGTTTTGGCCGCGATGTCACCGAGCTGGCGCGCAGCGGCAAGCTCGATCCGGTGATCGGCCGCGATGAGGAAATCCGGCGGGCGGTGCAGGTGTTGTCGCGCCGCACCAAAAACAATCCCGTGCTCGTCGGCGACCCGGGCGTCGGCAAAACCGCGATTGTCGAAGGCATTGCGCAGCGCATCGCGCACGGCGACGTGCCGGAATCGCTGAAAAACAAGCGCCTCATTCAAATCGAAATGGCGACGCTGGTCGCCGGCGCGAAGTACCGCGGCGAGTTCGAAGAACGCCTGAAGGCCGTGTTGAAGGAAATCCAGAGCGCAGAAG